>CAZIQV010000104.1:0-6781 GCA_964541275.1 uncultured Chitinophagaceae bacterium
ACCATGCAATCGTGGTGGCCAAGCGGACAGGTTCGCCGGCCGCAGGGTGAACAGGGCAGGTCCCGGCGTAATTCGATCAGCGGGGCATGGTCCGACCGGCCGAGCCGCGGATCCATCGGGCCGTGCAGGACGACTGTCGGCGTGCTGAAGGCGGCAGCGATGTGCCGCGGGCCGCTGTCGCTGGTCACCACCACCGCCGCCCGCCGCAAGAGCGCTTTGGACAGACCGAACGGAAGGCTCGACTCGGCAGCCAGGCTGCCGACGCGGGAGTCGGCCGCCGCCGCCGCTGCGGCTCGGGCCCCGTCGCGGTCGGCCGGGCCGCAGTGGATCACCACCCGTCCCTCGGGAGCGTGCTCGACGAGCCGGCGGGCCAACTGTCCGCAGCGGTCGCTTCCCCAGGCTCTGGCAGGCCCGAAGGCGGAGTTGTCGTTGAGCACCATCAGCGGCCTGTTCACCGCGGGCGACCACTGAGGAAAAAGCCGGGCGAGCACCTCGTCAAGCAGCCGCTCGTCAGCCGCTGTCGACGCCAATTCCAGTTGCAACGGTTCCGGCGGCACGCCGATGCGTTCAGCGAGATCCATCGCATGGCGAGCCGTCGACAGCGGCTCGACCCGCCAGCCCCGGCGGGCCGGTTCGAGCGGATCGGTGAGCAGCAGGCGGCGGCCGTGCCGGGCGTAACCGACCCGCCGACGGCAGCGTCCCCACCAAGCCAACGCCGCCGAGGAGAGCGAATTGGGAACCAGCAAAGCGACATCGACCGGGTCGGCCCGCAACGCGGCCGCCGCGGCCCGGAACCGGCAGGCGGGATTCCGACTGCGGCGGTCGTAGGGGATGAACGCGTCGAACCATTCGGTACCCTCAAGCAGATCCCGAAACAGCGGTTTGACCACCGCGGTCAGCCGGGTTTCCCGGCCGAAGTGCCGCCGTACCGCCCGAATCATCGGGGTCGACATCACCAGATCGCCGACCCAGCGGGGCAGAATGATGGCGACATGCATCGGAGGCGCTTGTCCACCGGCGGGTGCTGGTTGCGGTTCTGGGCTCACGAGCAGACTCTATCCCGCCCCGGCCGCGACCGTCCATGGCCGTTTCCGGCAACGGAAGACGCCGCCTCACTCCTCCGCCGGTCGCCTCGGGATCGCCATCAGCCAGACCGCCAGCAGGCCGGCAAGGCTGGCGACCAGCAGCGTTCCGAGAACCGTTCCGCCGAGCATGCCCCAGGGCAGTCCGCGGCGGGATGTCGCGAGCAAGGGAGCGGCCGCCAGCAGACCGGCCCCGGCACCGGCCGCAAGCCCGACCGCCACCGGCAGCAGCGACTCCAGCCAGAGCACCGCAGCCAGCCGACGGCGGCGAAAGCCGATTGCCTGGAGCACCGCCAGCGAGCCCCGGCGTTCGATCGCCCCCTGAAACGCGACCGCCGCGACGCCGGCGGTGCCCAGCAGCAGGCCCAGCGTCCCGAGGGTCTGAAAGCCAGCGAGAAAGGTGTTCTGCACGGCATACAGCCGTCGCAGCCGCTCCGCCGTCAGCTCGACGGTGGCGGCGGCATCGACCCAGGCCGCGGCCAACGCCGCAGTCAAGTCGTCTCCGTCCGCGGCCGCCGAAGGTGCCGCGACCAACGCCCGGCGGTAGCCACTCACAAGCGGATGGAGACGCTCGAAGTCGGCTTCGGCCATCAGGACCGCCCCCTGCAGGATTCCCGGTTCAAGCAACCCGACGATCTGACAGGGCTCCGCCGCCGCGGTGCCGGGAGGTTCGACAGTCGTCACGCCGCCAGTCTCCGACGACAGCCAGAAAACACTCCCAAGCCCGCCGAGTTTCAACGCCCACTGGGCGGTGGCGGCGTCGAGGATCACCGGTGTTGGCCGGCCCTCTTCCGGCCGGCCGAGCAGCCGCCAAGGGTTGGTTTCACCCGCCGCCAGCGGCAGGTGGGAGACGAACCGGAAGCCGCCCCGTTCGCAGAACCCCGCCGGCAGTCCCAGCACGAGCGGCTGGTTCGTGGCATAGAGGTTCGTGCAACTGGCATCGTCGCCGCGGCTTGACCTGAGCAACGCGATTTCACAGCCGGCGAGCAGACGCTGCTGGTCGCTCGAAAGGCCCAACTCGGCAGCGGCTGCGGAGCGGCTCGGATCGACGCTCGTGGCTGCGGCGAATTCCACCAGATGGGTCCAGCCGCCAGTCGGGCTGTCGCGACGCCGACTGTCACCAGGCTGAGTCAATTCAAACCCGGCGACGAAAACGATCAGAAACTCCGCCAGCCCGACCATGGCGACCACCGCCAGCCCGCGGCCGGCCCGCCAGGCGACGCCGCGACCTGCCAGCCCGGCGAGCGACCGGACCGGTCGCCGGGCCCGGAGCCGGCGCGAACCGGTCCCGGCAGCGGTCCCGCGGAGCAGACCGAGCGGCGGCCGGCGGCCGGCCCGCAGGGCGGCAGCCATAACCGCGGTGATCGCGACACAACCAGCCACCAAAGCTCCGGCAGCAAGCGTTTTCAGGCCGGGCAGACCGCCCTGGAATACGGCGTCACTGCCGCTGGAAACCGCGGCAGTCCAGCCGCGACCCAGCCGCACCAGCAGCAGTCGCGACCAGGCCGGCCCAGCCAGCACGCCGGCGGCCACGCCGACGAGGATCACCACCGACGTGATCACCGCCAGCAGTGCGGCCAGCCGACCGGGAGCCCAGCCGACTGCGGCAAGGATGCCGAGCGTCCGACTCCGAGAGGCGATCAGCAGCCCGAAGAGCAGCCAGAGCAGGATCAGCCCGGCGGCGATCACAAAGCTCGACAACGCCAGAAACAGGAGACCGAAAGGCGTCGAGCCGGTGGCTGCCGTCGCCGCCACCGTCGCCAGCGGCAGCACGTCGATCCCGGCAGCAGCGGGCGGAAGTGCTGCGGCAAGCGCTGCCGCAACCTCAGCAACCTGCTGCTCGGCCGCTTGCCGAAGGTGCCAGGCGGTCGTTTCCCCAAACCGGCTGCCGGCGATCTGGCGGGCTCGGGCAAGCGGCATAAAAAGTTTCGGTGTCGCCCGGTAGGCCTTCCAATATTGATCGTCTTGATCGGCGGGCGGCGTCGCCCGGATCCGCTGGCGGTCGAAGGGAAAGGGGGGATCCCAGTCGGCAATCGAATCCTCGTCGGTGACGCCGACGACGGTCGGCACCGAATCGGGACGGGCCGCCAGTCCCTGCATCGCGGCGATGCCGCAGATCGTGCACCGGTGGGTCTGCTCGAGGACCTGCCCGTGGAGTGTTTCGGGGAGAAAACAGGTGAGATCGAGTGCGTCGCCGACGGTGACCGGCGAGCCTTGGGCCGCCAGGTCATCAGCCAGCCACTGATCGATGATCACCTCGTCGCCGACGGGCTTGGGCAGCGGATCGCCGCCGGCGTCGACCAGCCCACCGAGCGGATGGTCGGGGCTCTCGATCCCGAGGACGGTGGAGTAGGGGACGCTTGCCGGCCGCCGCCGGGGCTCGCCGGCGACCGCATTGGTATCCGCTACCGGCCTGATTTCATTCGCGAGAAACACCAGGCTCGGGAAGCCGCCGCGGGGTTCGAGCACGTCGGCAGCCGCCCGGTCGATCACCCGTTCCAGCAGCAGCCGACGGCTCGTCAGTCGGATCACCGCCGGTGCGCCGACAGCCTCGACCGCGAGGCCATAGTCGTCAAGGGTGGGCCTGATGGCGAGCCGCAGCGATTGAGCCGAGGCTGCCGCGTCCGCACCGCCGCGGGTCGCCACCAGCAACAGACCGGCGCGGTCGGGCTGGTTGAGCAGCTGCTGGGCCGTTGCCAGGGAGAGCTGGGCGACCCCGGTTGCCGCGTGCGTCGGCCGGAGCGCAAAGTCGCCGAGGCTTCCTCGCGGCAGTGTCCGCGCCAGCGTGAGGCGGCGGCTGCGGCTGCGGGCCTGCCGCCGCCCCAGCGGCGTATCGGCCGGGACGGCCGAACGCTCGGCCACCCGCAGAATGACCGGGTCTCCCACCGTGAGGCCGAGTGTCGCCGCCAGCGACTCGCTCAGGGCGACCTCCCCGGCAGCAACGTCCGGCACCGGCTTGGCATAGCCGAGCCGCTCAGGCCGGTCGCAGGCGAGCAGTCGGGCAATCGCGGCCGCCCGCGGCCGCCTGCCATCGGCCGGCCGTTCAACCGTGATCTCAAGGCTGAAAGCCGGCACGAGTTCGAGCGAGTCGGCAGGCTGCCCGGTTGCCTCGGCGAAACGGCGCCGGGCGTCCTGGAGCGATCGCTCGGCGAGATCGGCCCGAAACGGCTCCCGGGCGATAACGGCAGCAGCGATACCCCCGAGCCGGTCGGAAGCCAGCCGCCGCAGCCCCTGCCGCAGCGAGTCGCCGACGCCAAGACTGCCGACCACGGTGGCGGTGATGACCGCCGCGGCACCGGCCAACGCCATCAGCTGCGGCCCCCAGCGGCGGCCGACGCGGGCGGCGACGGCAGGCAGCGAGCGAACCGCCCGGCGGCGGGCAGGCGGTCCGGTCATGACACCAGCCGTCCGTCAAGCAGGTCGAGCCGGCGACTCCGGCCGGCGGCGGCAAGCCGACGGGCCACCGCCTCATCGTGGGTAACGAGTACGAGCATTCCATCGGACTCGGCAACGAGGTCGGCCAGCAGATCGACGACATGCTCGGCGGTTCGACTATCGAGTTGGCCGGTCGGTTCATCGGCAAGGATCAGCCTTGGGCCGAGGATCGCCGCCCGGGCGATGGCAACCCGCTGCCGTTCGCCACCGGAGAGTTCTCCCGGCAGATGCCGTTGCCGATCGCCGAGGCCGACCCGCTCAAGGAGGTCGCGGGCTCGTTCGACGTCAGCGGCTGACGCCCGCCCGCGGGCGATCGTCGGCACCAGCACATTGTCGACCGCGGTACAGCTTTCAAGCAGATGATGCTCCTGGAAAACGAAACCGACATTGCGGTTCCGAAAATCGGCCCGCCGGCCCGCCGAGAGGCTGAAGGGGTCGGTTCCCTCAAGCCGAACGCGTCCGGCCGTGGGCGGGTCGAGGCCACCAAGAATCGCCAGCAAGGTGCTCTTGCCCGAACCACTCGGCCCCATCACGACAAGCTGCTCACCCGGCTGGACCGAGAGGCTGACGTCCGTGAGCACGGCCAGCGGCGCGGCGAGGGTCGGGTACGACTTGCTGAGCGACTCGGCGGTGAGCATGACGGGGCGATTCTCCCGTGGCCGCCGGTCAGGCTTCGGCGGGAAGCAGGTGCGGCTCAAACCGGCTGACGAGCAGCGGCGACAGCCTGACCGGCACGGGTTTCTTGCCGGCTTGCATCACGCAGCGTACCGCAACGACCCTGCCGGTGGCCACGAGCCGCCCGGCTGATTCAAACCGGAAGCGGTAGCCGACGCTCGAACCGCCGATTTCGGCGACCGCGACGGCCACATCAACCTCGTCCCCAAACCGGACTGCGGCCTTGTAGTCGGCAGCGACCGATACCCGCGGCCAGCTTACTTCAAGGCGTTGCTCGGCGGGAGTTCCACCGGGAAGTTGACTCAGCACTGTCGCGGCGTCGTCAGGATCATGGTCGACAACCTTCAGGCCGAGGTGCCGCAGAAACTCATGCTCCGCCGACTCCATCCAGAAGAAGAAGGCGGAAAAGTGAGCGATGCCCGCCGCATCGGTGTCGCGGAACTCAACGAGACGGCGACAGCGGAACCAGGTTCCCGGCGGAGCGTCTGCTGCCATGGGCGGTCACGAACCAGTCAGTCGACGACGTACGGCAGCAACGCCATAAACCGGGCCCGCTTGATGGCCCGCGTAACGGCGTGCTGGCTCGCGGCCGTGCAGCCTGTTTTGCGGCGGCCGATGATCTTTGCCTGCCGGTTCACCATCTTGCCGAGCAGTTCAAGGTCTTTGTAGTCGACATACATCGGCCGCGGCCGCTCGCCGTCGATGAAGATCGGATCGCGCTTTTTAACTTTCGGCTTCGGCTTCGACCGCTTCCGGGGCGTTTTTGAGAATCGTTTCCTACCTGGCATCGGGCTCATGGTGTCGGTTTTCTTTGGGGGAATGAGCGGGAGCAGACCAACCGATATCACAACCGTCGCATGGCGGAGGTCGCTGCCGAACTGGCCGCAGGACTGAGCTTAGTCTCAGCTGCCAGAAATTGCACGGGGCCGGTTGGGACAAACCGGCCCCGTGCCGAAATCCTATTGCATTTGTGGGAGATATCAGAGGTTGGGGACGCCAGCAGTTGACCGCCGAAGCGGCCGGGCTGCAGCGAACCGCCTCATCAAGCCTCAGTAGCGATCGCCATAGCCGCGGCCACCGCCGCCACCACCGCCGTAGCCACCGCGACCGCCGCCGCCACCGCCGTAGCCGCGGCCGCCACCGCCGCCGGCCGGACGCGGAGTCCGCTCGCGAGCTTCGTTGACCGTCAGTGGACGACCGTTCAATTCATGTCCGTTGAGTGCTGAGACAGCTGCCTGCATCCCCTCGTCAGACTCCATTTCCACAAATCCGAAACCACGGGACCGACCGGTCTCGCGATCCGAAATTACCTCCGCCGACCGCACCGCCCCATGTTCGGCAAACATTGCCTCGAGATCGGCAGACGTGGTCGACCAGGGCAGGTTCCCCACGTAAATCTTCCGGGACATAACCTTGAAACCTCAAAACGTCGGGAGTTGATCAGAAAAACAAGTGGAGCCATCGCCTTTCGCACAGGCCGCAACTCCCGAACGCTTCGGAGTGCCGACGAAATCTGGCCACACGGGCTAACGGTATACCAGTTCACCGGGGGATTGCAAAATCGGATTTGCTGCCGGGCACCAGAAAAT
>CAZIQV010000105.1:0-1565 GCA_964541275.1 uncultured Chitinophagaceae bacterium
CGTCCGACATCCGCTTTGACCGCGTGAACGCCATCAAGGCTGCGATCGCCGATGGCAGCTACGAGACGCCGGACAAGCTCGACGCTGCCCTCGACCGATTGCTCGACCGGCTATCGTGATGCCGTGAGCTGCGGCGTTTCAGACCGCAGACCCTCCGGCGGGTACCGATTGACAGGTTCACGATTTGCTGCGGCCCCGGCTCTGACCGAGTCGGGGCCGCAGTCGGTTTGACGGCGGGCTCAATGCAGTGAAAAAGGGATTTCAGGGCCTTGCCCGTCGATGAAGGCAAGGGATCGCCGGTTTGGACAGCCTTCCCGTTTGGACGGTCTCGAGGAACACCGGGTTTTTGGCGTTGTCGGGGCCGCTTCCAGGCGGCGGCAGGCTCTGTCGACCGGCGGCGAACCGGGAGGAAATGCGTTCCCGGGATGAGAAACGCGGTTTCCCTCAGCTTGCGCTTCGGGCTTCAAAGCATGGAGCTTTTCGGAACGTTTGCTGCGTATGGGCCGCAAAACCGTCACACCGAGACCTGCGTGGGGACTTCCTGAGGCGCCGCAAGGCGGCCCCGGGGCCGCGGACGAGTCGCCTGGTGCTCGGCCACTTTTTCGGCGTCTTTTGTGCCGAAGAGCATTGACAGTCTGCTAGACTTTAATGGCGGTGGGCTGATCTCTCTGGGGTTGCTCGCCGGAGGCATCGGGTTTCTCACCCCGCAACGCGGAGTGCGGCCTGGCTCGACTCACCGCCACGGTTCGGTCGGGACGCATCGCGGTTTTTGGCGGACACAGCTGGTATGTCGACTTCGGCCGATTTCTCGCTCGGGACCGTCAACACGGCGTTGACGCCGCAGGAGCGGTTTGCCGAGTTCATGCAGGCTAGGGGGAAGCGGATTACCCGGCAGCGGCAGATGATCCTCGATCACGTCACTGCCCGGCACGAACATTTCGATGCCGAGCAGCTGGTGGCCGATTTGCAGAAGACACCCGAGGGGGGCCGGGCGAGTCGGCCGACGGTCTACCGCACGCTCGGCGAAATGGTCGAGGCAGGGCTGCTCAAAAAGATGGTGCTCGCCGGCAGGGCAGTCTACGAGCACGATTACGGGTATCCGCAGCACGACCATCTCTACTGTACGAGCTGCCAAAAGCTGATTGAGTTCTCGAGCGAGGAACTGTTGCAGCTTCGGAATGCTGTCGCGGCCAGCCACCAGTTCCGTCCGCAGGGCCATCGGCTGATCATCTCCGGCATCTGCTTCGCCTGCCGCAGCAACCGGGGCACTTCGCGGCATCAGGACCGGGTGTAGCCCGACGGAAAGTTCTGGCGGCTTGGTTCACGGAAAACGCCGGCTTCCTGTCGGCTTTTCCTTGAGGCATGAGCAGTCGAAGCCAAGGTTCGCCCGCTCACGCTGGTGCTGATTCGCGGCGTCTTGGTTCACGGAAAACGCCGACTTCCTGTCGGCTTTTCCTTGGGGCGTGAGCAGTCGAAGCCAAGGTTCGCCCGCTCACGCTGGTGCTGATTTGCGGCGTCGTGCCGCGGGGTGGCAGTGCAATATGGAAGCTGCCAGTCCGGTCATT
>CAZIQV010000105.1:1665-6760 GCA_964541275.1 uncultured Chitinophagaceae bacterium
GCGGCGTCGTGCCGCGGGGTGGCAGTGCAATATGGAAGCTGCCAGTCCGGTCATTCAGGCTCGCGGCTTTCGGATGAAACGCTTGACGAGCGAGGGGGTGCCCGTGTCCTCGAGCGAGCTCCGGTCGCAAGCGAAGCCTGGAGGGCGAAGCGTTGCGGACGGGCAGTGAACGGCGGCCGAGGAGGGCCGACGTGAACGTCCAGCGAGAGGGCAGGGGCACCCGCGAGCTGATGCCCGCCGGCTTGGTTCACGGAAAACGCCGGCTTCCTGTCGGCTTTGCCTTGAGGCATGAGCAGTCGAAGCCAAGGTTCACCCGCTCACGCTGGTACTCACCGGCGGCGTCGTGCCGCCGGGGCAGTGCGGGCGATGTGAGTGTGGCTGACAGACACGTCCGCTGGGCGGCAGTGCGGGTGATGGCACCCGAGCAGGCTGTGGCAAACGTCTGCCGCCGCGGGATGCGGCGATCGGCACCCCGAAAACTCTCAGCGTTTTCGGGTGTTGCCCAAGTGAGCGATCGTTCGCCCGCATTCGCGGGCAGGGGCCATGGATGGATTTTTCCACGGACAGCGAGGCTCGGGCCGATAGAGCCGTCGCCGGGAACTCAGGTTGTTGGTGCCGTGTAGCCGTAGCGGTCGAGGAATGGTTTCCAGCGTTCGCTAATGGCCGCCACGATCCGGGGGTCGTGCTGATACCTGTTGCGCTGGTAGCCCTGCATGGCCGCCGCCTGGTCCTCGAAGGCGGGCCGAACCCGGGCGAAATCGCCGAGGTCGAGCTGCTCATAGGCCTCTTCCAGCTTTCCGACCGGATCGGCGACGAGATCTTCATAGCGGAGTTCATGGAATTGGCCGGGGGCGAGCAGCGGCCGGTCGCGGTCGAAGGCCGCATACATCGTGTCAAAGCACCGGAAGATGTACTCCTCCGCCTCGAGCCCAGAATCAATTTGCAAGGCCTGCACATGATGCAACGACTCCCAGAGCCGCTTTGTCGACGGAAAGACGACGAAGGGGTCGCGGACGAGATGCAGAAAGCGGGCTCCGGGAAACATTTCAGCCAGCACCGCCATTCGGGCGGTGTGCGGGGGACTCTTGAGCACCGGACGCCGCGGATCGCGGACCGCGAGCATCGCCAGAAAGCGGCGGAACGCCTGCTGCCACTCGGCCAGTTCTTCGGCTGAGAGCGTCTCCAAGTCGAGGGCGACCGGTTCGGCGGGCATCGTCTCGGGAAAGGCCATGCGGTGGTACGGCGAAGGCACACCCATGTTGGCGAGGGCGAATTCGTCTTCCTGCGGCCGCTGCCAGCCGGCGGCGACGTTGTCCATCGGCCGCTTCGCCGGCATGATCCAGCCGAGGGTCGAGGTCACCAGCCACTCGGTCAGCAGGAAGTGGCCGGCCGCGAAGCACTGGTAGGTCGATGGGCAACAGAACCGATCGTCAAGCATCAGCAGTTCGTGCAGCAACGTGGTGCCGCTCCGCCAATGGCCGATGATGAACACTGGCGGCTCGGTCGGCGGCGGCTCGGCCAGCTGGCGGCGGTACCGGGCCCGGCAGAGCGGCTCGGCGAGCGAGTTGAAGGCGGCGGCGGCCGTGATCGTGCCGAGCAGTCCGAGCCGGGTCGGGGCGACCTTCCAGCGGTTCTTCCGCAGCAGGTCAAACCAGACGCTCAGCGGCATGCCGTGCCAGAATCGCGGGCTCCACCAGGGGTAGGCGTGGTAGTCGCGACTGGGCTTGGCTGAGGGAGGCATGAGACGCTGGCTGGCGAGGTTGAAGGCTGCGGAAGAACTGACCGCCGGGCACCGGCTGCCTTTGCGTCAGCGGCCGATCGTACTGGTGGGGGCGTCAGCCGTGCGGATCTGTCGCCCGGCTCTGGCAGCCGGTGCCGCGGTGGCAGGTTCGGGAGCGGCACCACTGGGGGCCGTCGCCAGTTGTTCGGCGGCCAGCGCCTGCTGCAGCAGCGGCTGCAGATCGACCGCGAGCGTGTGGCCGCTCCGTCGATTCAACTCGCTGTCATCGGCAGCAAGCACCAGCACGGTGGGGAACTGCGTGACCGCGTAGCGACGGCAGATGTCGGCATCGCGATCAGCGTCGACCTGCACGCAGACGAACTGCTCGGAGAGGGCAATGATCTCGGGGTCCCCCAGGGTCTGTTGGGTGAAAGCGGCAGACCAGCGGCACCAGCCGGCTCGGAAAATCAGCAGCAGCGGCTTGCCCGCGGCGGCTGCCAGTCGTCGGCCGGCAGTGCAGCTTTCGACAAAGGCGATCGTGTCAGGAGCAGCCGTGCTGGCGGATTCGGCTGCCGCCTCCAGCCGCCGGCTCAGGGGAGCGGGCCACCGCCGCTGCCCCCGTGATGCCGCCGCCGGTTCCTGCCGCAGTTCGCAGCCGGTGATGACCAGACAGACCAAAGCGGCCGAAACCAGGCGGCGGTGCGGGATGCGAGGTGGCATGGGGGCAACAGGGGGTGCGGACGGCCGGTCGCGGCTGAGTGGTGCAGGATCGCTCCGGCAGGTCGGCGATCCTCTCCGCATTCGACTCTCTTCGGCAATCCGAATAGCCGCTGTTTTCCGGGAGGCGGCCGAGGCGGACGACCGGCGCAACTTCCCCCACTTGCCCGGACGGGTTGACGCTGGGCAAGCGGGCTGATCGCGGCAGACCGCGGGGACAATGGCCGGCCGCGTGTCGCAGTGGTCTGCTGGCGGGCGGACCCGGCGGACCCCGCTCGCGACACCCCGTGGCGATCGGCCGCGGCGGCCCCGCGAGGCCCTTTTCGCCCGCCGACCGGGGAAGGGCTCCGGGCCGTCTCTTTGCAGGGCTCGCGAGTTGCAGGGCTCGCGATCCCGATTCGGGGTTCGGCGGCAGGAAAGGCGTTGTCTTCGCGGCCGATCGGCCCCTACAGTCGTCCGGCTTCGCCTCCTCCCGAACAGCCGCCGGCAATCGATATGGCCGTGAAACGCACGTCCACGGTACCCCAGTTGATGCTCATCTGGTCGCTGGCTGCCGCCGGTTGCCGGCTTGTTCCCCGCAATGGTCCCGCGCCGGAGCAGCTGGCTGAAGCCCGGCGGCTGAGCAACCTCGGCCTTTCGGCCACCGATTCCGGCGACCTGTTGAAGGCCGAAGGGCTGCTCGAGCAGGCAGTGCAGCGGTGTCCAACCGACGTCGATGCCCGCAAGCATTACGCCCGGGTGCTCTGGCAGCGGGGAGAAAAAATGGAGGCGGTCGGCCAGATCGGCCGGGCCCTCAGCCTCTCGCCCGGCGACATCGATCTCTGCATTGAAGGGGGTCGGATGTATCTCGACCTCGGGCTGCTCGACGACGCCGAACGCCTGGCCGCGGAGGCGGTCCGCACCGTGCCGCGGTCGGCGGCGGCCTGGCAGTTGCACGGCCAGGTGGCCCTCGCCCGGGGTCGGCCCGTTGCGGCGCTGGCCGACTTCCAGCACTCGCTCGCCTTTGAGCCCGACAATCGCGAAGTGCTGCTGGAGACCGCCGAAGTCTACCGGCAGCTCGACCGTCCGAAGCGAGCCCTGGCGACGTTGGCGGTGCTCGAGGAGACCTACGGGCCCAATCAGGTGCCGGCGGAGGTGCTCGCGCTTGAAGGGCTTGCCCAGGAATCGCTTGGTCGTCGGCACGATGCCCTGGAGAGTTACCGCGCCGCCGTTGCCAAGGGCGACGCGCCGCCGCGGGCAGCCGCCCGGCTCGCCGCGCTCGAGGCCGAGCCGGTCGTGCCGCTGCGGCGGTGATCGGCTATTCGCCGGCCGTGGTGCGGCCGGTGAGCAGGTCAAACGCTCCGATTGCCGGGACCAGCAGGGCGACCGTGGCGAAGCCGTAGGCGGCCGCTGCGACCAGCAGCACCTGCAGCGTGTTCCCCTGGAGAAAGCCGGTGATGCCGACGAACGTCAACGCCGGCAGCAAGGCCGAGGCCCAGCCGATCGCGGGCGAGGGGTTGCGGGCCGAAAGAGCGGCATAGAGTCCGATCGCCCCTCCGACGATGACTGCCAGAAACGGCGCTAGCTGCAGCTCGAAGCTCGACCCGAACGCAACCATGATCCGCATCGCGGTGGCGACGCCGATAAACAGAAAGGCGATGGTGCCGAGGCCAACCCCGATCGCCCTTCGCGATGATGGATAGGACAGCCCGATGTGAATGCCGAGCACCGCGGAGAAAAACAGCAGGATCGCGGTGCCGAGAAGCAGGTAGACGCCGTTTTCGGGCGAGGCGATCCCGGCCACCACCAGGGCCGGGCAGAGCAACAGGGGCAGCAGCACGACCTCGCGGGCGACCACCAGCACGCCGAGGAGCTTGCCCCAGATAAACTCCTTTGGCTCGAGGTCGCTGACGAGCAGCAAATCGAGCGACCCGCGGTCCCGCTCGGTCGTGATGCTAGTCACCGCAAGTGCGGTCACGGCCAGCAGGCTTGCCAGGGCCATGGGAATCACCGCCACCGCCACCGCGAAGCGGTCCGGCCGGTCCGTCCGTGCTTCAGCCATGATGCCGACGACGGCGGCGGCAAAGAGCAGCAGCCAGGCGAGCCGCACAATGACGATCGTGCGGCCGTAGGCGTTGGTGCAGATTTCTCGCCAGAGCACCGGGTTGGCCCAGATCTGCCGGGCTGGCCGCCGGCCGGCTGACCCGGTCTGGACCCGGGCCTGTGCCGCCCGCCGGGCCTCGCGGGCCATGTTCCACCCGCGCAGCTGCCGAATTGCCAGCAGGTTGGTGCCGACGATCACGCCGAGGCAGACGCCGAGGAATCCGGCCAGACCGCCACCCGCCGGCGTCAGGGAGGCGAACATCGCCCGGGCGGGTGAGAGCTGTCGGGCTGTCTCCGGACCCAGCCAGCCGGCAACGGCCTCGCCGAGGACCACCCAGGCGACGAGAGCAAAGGCGGTAATCGCCACGGCCTGAAACGTTGTGTCTTTCCAGAAGGCGACCGTATTGGCGATGCTCGCGGCAGCCAGGGCCGACGCGACGGTCACGACGAACAGCCGGGCCAGCTGTGGCACCGTGACGCCGCCAAAAAGGGCTGCCAGACCGAACACCGGAATCGCCGAGAGCAGCATCAGCAGCACCCGCAGCAGGCTGGCGGCCAGCTTGCCGAGTACCAGTT
>CAZIQV010000106.1:0-6721 GCA_964541275.1 uncultured Chitinophagaceae bacterium
TGCCTCGGCAACCCTCACCAGTCTGGCCATCGCCGAGGCCATCAGCCTGCGGCTGGGCGGTGAGGCGTCCCGCAGTCGCTTTGCCGGGCCGCCGACCCTTGCCGATCTGCAGAAACTCTTTCCGGCGGCCACGCGGCTGGAGATCGACCCGGGGGAGCCGTCAGTGGGCCGGCTCTACGATGCCGACGGTATCCCGCTCGGCTGGAGCCTGCGGACGAGTCCGGCGGCCGACAATGTCATTGGCTATCAGGGGCCAACCGACACGGTCGTCGGCTTCGACCCCGGCGGCGGGGTCGTCGGGCTGCTGGTGCTGGGCAGTTTCGATAACGAGCCCTACGTGGGCTATGTCCGTGACGACTGGTCATTCCGCAAGCTGTTTGCCGGCCGAACCTTCAACGAACTCGCCGGGGCCGCACCCGGGCTCGACGATGTCGAGGGGGTCAGCGGGGCGACGATGACCAGCCAGGCCGTCGCCCGCGGGATTGTGCAGGCGGCCGCTGCCGAAGCTTCCCGGCGGCAGCAGGCTGCTCAGTCGTCGGCCGCCCGACTAAGCCGCTGGGCCGCCGGTGTCGAGGGGCCGCAGTGGGGGGCGGTTGCCGTGATTGCGGTCGGGCTGGTCACTGGCTTCAGCCGGCTCCGCGGCGGCCGCTTCGGCCGGCTGATCTTTCCGGCGGTGGTGCTCGCCTACCTCGGCTTCGGAGCGGGAGCGGTCCTGTCGCAGGCCCAGCTCTGGGGCTGGGCGGCCGTCGGCCTGCCGCAGGGGGCGACGGTGCTGCTGTTTCTCACGGCGGTTGCCGTCCTCGCACCGGTCACGACGGGTCGAAATATCTACTGCGCCCATCTCTGTGCCCACGGGGCGGCCCAGCAGCTGCTGGCCAAGGCGATCCGGCCCCAGCGGCGGCCCCGCCTGGCGGCAGTCCGGCGGCAGCTCGTGGGAATCCTCAAGCGGCTGCGCTGGCTGCCGGCCGGGCTGCTGCTGATCGCGGCGGCGACGACGATCTATGGCCTGCCGGTTTCCCTCGTCGACCTCGAGCCCTTCGATGCCTACGTCCCGGCGGTGGCAGGGAGCGTGGCACTGGTGCTTTTCGTCGTCAGCCTGCTGGCAAGTTGTCTCTCGCCGATGGCCTATTGTCGCCACGGCTGCCCGACCGGCGCGTTGCTCGACCAGCTGCGGCTGCAGGGCCGCAGTGGCCGCGTGACCTGGCGGGACGGGCTGCTGGGGCTCTGCCTGCTGGCGGCCGGCTGGGTCTGGTGGCAAGGGAGTGGCATGCCATGAAAACCTGTCTGAGGCTCCTCGCTCTGGCCCTCGGCCTTGCGGCGGGCGTGACTGCCGGCGAATCTCTCACCGTCGCCGGCCCGGCGATGGGCACGACCTACCGGGTCACCCTGGCGCGGCCGGTCGCGGGGTCGAGCCTGGGCGAAATCCACCGGGAGATCGATCAGTTGCTGGCCCGAATCGACCTCCAGCTGAGCAACTGGCGGCCCGATTCCGATGTTGCCCGGCTCAATCGGGCGGCGGCCGGCGTCTGGACCGACGTGGGTTCCGATCTCGTGGCGGTCCTCGCGATCTCCGAACAGCTCACCCAGAAAACCGGCGGCAGGTTTGATGTCACTGTGGCTCCACTCGTCCGCTGGTGGAAGACGGCAGAAGCCTCGCCTGCGGTCGCTGGCCCGCCTGCTGAACTGCAGCGGGCAGTCGGGATCGATCTGCTCCAGTGGCGGCGAGCAACAGACGGGCAGCCGGCTGCAGTCCGCAAGCGCCGAGACGGGGTTGAGGTCGATCTTGGCGGCATCGGGCCGGGCTACGCGGTCGACCGCATCGGCGAGACACTCGCGGCCCTCGGGTCGACCGGGCATCTGGTCGAACTCGGTGGCGAGGTGCGGGCCTGGGGATGCACGGCGGCTGGCACGCCCTGGCGGGTTGCTGTTCAGATCGCCGCTTCCGCAGGCGGGTACACCACCATTCAGCTTGCCGACGGCGAAGCCGTCGCCGTGTTTCGAACCGACGCCGGCCAGACCGTTGTCGACCCCCGCACCGGCAGACCGCCGGCGGGGGCCACGGCGAAAACCGGCCTGGTGCATGCCGCCTCGTGCGCCGAGGCCGATGCGTTGGCAACCGCGGCAGTCCTGCCCGAGTCGGCGGATCATCCAACGGCGGTGGATCAACGGCTGTCGGCTGCTGCTTCCGAGGGTCCGTAGATCTCGACGTCGTCGACCCAGGCCTCGCGGTTCACCGCCAGTCGGATTCGCCGTTTGGTGGGGTGGTCAATGCCCTTTGACGTGAAGGCCCCGACAGCCTTCCCGTCGATTGCGACGGTCATGGTGTCGCCAATGATGCGGATCTCGAGGGTGTGCCAGACGTTGGCCTCCAGCTGAAGGGGAAACCGTTGTTCGCTGGCGGCCAGCAGCTTGCGGTCGGCCGGGGTGAGCTGCTTTGCCTTGGCACGCTCGCGAACGTCGAGCCGCATCCGTCCGGTCTTGAGATCTCGGATTTCAAGCCTGTTCAGGCGGATCCGGGGCATACAGATGTGGCCGGCATGAACCGACGCTTCTTGCATGTCGGCAATGTTGATTCCCAGGTCGTCGCCTTCGCCGAGTTTGAATCGCATCCGAATGACGGCATCGTCAAAGGCGACATCCTGGGTGACGGAGACGCCGTGATCGGCCACCGCTGCCATCTTGATGAAGAGGGCACCGTCCCGCAGAAAAACCTGTTTGACACCCTGAGCCCGCGAGCGGCTGTTGGTGCCCCAGTTGTTGCCCGGCTGCTCCCGGGCCGGATCGGCCTCGGAACGCTCAAACGAGTCCGAAAAAAGCCGCCTGCCGAAGCCGCTCGGCGGGTCCGCGGCGATGAGATCAGCGGCCGCAAGCCAGCAGCAGACCACCACAAGGACTGACGACAGTGAAGCATGCATGACTTCTTCCTGCGGGGAACGGAGAGACCGCCGAGCGGTCGGGGCCGGCGAGAGGATACACTCTTCCCGGGGAGCGGTGTCACCCGGGAAGAAACCATGCAGCTAGCGTTGAAATCAATTCGCAGGCACTGCCGGCTCGGACTTGTCCTGATTGCGGGCCTCGCCTGGTCGGCCGCAGCGGCCGCGACCCAGCCGGTCGATCTGGGAAACGACGTGGTTGCGGAAATCTACAAGCGGGCCTCGGGCGATGACCTCTGGATCTATCGCTTCGGCCCACCCGAACAGCCCCGCCCCCGCAACCGTCGGCCGGCGGTGGTCTTCTTTTTTGGCGGCGGCTGGAACGGCGGGAGCGTCCGGCAGTTCGAACAGCATGCCCGCTATCTCGCCGGCCGCGGACTGGTGACGTTTGTGGCGGACTACCGCGTCAACAGCCGCCAGGGAACCGGTCCGGATGCCTGTGTCGCCGACGGGAAGTCGGCGGTGCGATGGATTCGGGCCAACGCCGACCGACTTGATATCGATCCCGATCGCATCGCTGCGGGGGGTGGTTCAGCCGGCGGGCATGTTGCCGCCGCGGCCGGCATCTGTGACGGCCTGGAAGACCCGGTAGATCAGCAATCAGAGGTCAGTTCCAAGCCAAACGCCCTGCTGCTGTTCAACCTGGTGTACGACAACGGTCCGGAGGGCTACGGGCACGACCGGGTGAAGCCCTGGTTTCCGGCAATTTCACCAGCCCACAACATCACCGCCGATGATCCGCCAGCCGTCGTCTTCCTCGGTGGGAAAGACACGCTGATTCCGGTTGCGACTGCCGAACGGTTCGCTGCCGACCTGCAGGCGGCCGGGAGCACGTCGGAACTCTGGGTCTATCCGGGCCAGCCGCACGGCTTCTTCAACGAGTCAAAGTCTCAGGCCTGCTTCGTCGACACGCTGCTTCGGATGGATGCGTTTCTGGTGTCGCTCGGCTGGCTGGAGGGCCCCGCCGATCGCTCGGCGGTCCGGGGCCTGCTCAAAACGGCGCCACCGCGGCCCAATATCGTCGTGGTGGTCTGCGACGACCTCGGGTATGGCGACGTCCACTGCCTCAATCCAGACCATGGAAAAATCCCAACGCCTCACGCCGACCGCTTGGCAGCCGAGGGCATGGTCTTCACCGATGCCCACTCGGGCTCGTCGGTCTGTACGCCGACCCGATACGGTCTGCTGACGGGACGGCACTGCTGGCGGACCCGGCTGCAGCGGGGCGTGGTCACGGGGTTTGCTCCCTGTCTGATCGCCGCCGACCGGCCGACGGTCGCGGGCTTCCTGCGAGACCAGGGATATCGGACCGCGATCGTCGGCAAGTGGCATCTCAACTGCCAGTATGCCGACCCCGACACCGGTGAACTGCTTCAGCGGAGCCGCCACCGACTGCCGCCGGTGGGGGCAAGGATTCCTGACGGGCCGGTGAGCCGCGGCTTTGACACGTTCCACGGGTTTCACCACGCCCGAGACATGCGGGCGGTGCTGGACCAAGACCGGGTCATTGCGCACGACGACGAAATCAACATGCTGCCCCGGCTGACCGACAAGGCAGTTGCAGAGATCGAGACCCTGGCTGCCGGCCAGCGGCCCTTTTTTCTCTACGTTCCGCTCGGGTCCCCGCATACGCCGATCCTTCCCACATCCGAGTGGCGGGGGAAAAGCGGCCTCGGCGACTACGGCGACTTTGTCATGCAGACCGACCACGCCCTCGGTGAAATCATGGCCGCCCTCGCGCGGCATGACGCCGCCGACAACACGCTGCTGATCTTCACCAGCGACAACGGCTGTTCGAAGGCGGCCGGCATCGACCGCCTTGCCGCCCGGGGGCATCGGGTCAGCGGACCGTACCGCGGCTCAAAGGCCGATCTCTGGGAGGGTGGCCATCGGGTGCCGTTGATCGCACGCTGGCCGGCGCGGGTGCCCGCAGGCAGTGCGAGTGATCAGACGATCTGCCTGACCGACCTGTTCGCCACGGTTGCCGATCTGCTCGTCAGCAATCTGCCGGCCGGCTCGGCCGAGGACAGCGCGAGCTTTCTGCCGACGCTCTCGGGGTGGCAGCATCGGGCCGGCCGCGCCGGCGTCATCCACCAGTCGATCAGCGGCCACTTTGGGTACCGCGAGGGCCGCTGGAAACTGCTGCTGGCCCGCGGTTCGGGCGGCTGGTCAGATCCCGATGAACGCCAGGCGGCGAGGCAGAAGCTGCCGCCAGTGCAACTGTATGACATTCAGGCTGATCCAGGCGAGCGCCAGAATCTGGCTGCCGACAAGCCGGAGAAGGTGGCCGAGTTGCTCTCGCGGCTGGAGCGGGATCTCATCCGGGGCCGCAGCACGCGGGGCCCGGCAGCCAAAAACGACATCGCGAAAATCAAACTCTGGAAGAGCGGCAAGCCTCCAGAGTAAGGCCGGCCGCTGCCCTCACATCCCTTTTCCGGCGGCCGGTGCCGCCTGTACCCGCACGAACCAGTGCTGACCCCAAGGAGTCGATCCGATGGCGAACCGACAACCAACACCGAGCGACACGTCGCACCACTCCCCGCGAGCCCCGCTACCCGGATCGGTCAATCGCCGGCATTTTCTCGCCCGCTCGGCCGCAGCGGCCTCGGCTGCCGGGGTCGCCTCAGCGGCGAGTGCCGGCCGTGCCGCCGACGCCAACGCCCGGGTTCGCATCGGGTTCATCGGGCCGGGTAGCCGCGGCTTCGGAGCTCACGTCAAGACGCTGGCCAAACTGCGGGCGGCCGGCGCCAAGGTCGACCTTGTCGCCGTCAGTGAGGTGTTCAAGCCGCAGGAAGACAAGGTCTGTGAGTTCATCGCGAAACAGACAGGGGTCACGCCGACACGGTATCTCGACTACCGGGAATTGTTGGCGGACGATTCGATTGACGCCGTCTGCATCGGCACACCGGACCATTGGCACCACCGCCAGATCGTCGACGCCCTGAAGGCGGGCAAGCATGTCTACGCTGAAAAGCCGATGACCAAAACCGTCGAAGAGGCCCTCGACGTGGTCAAGGTCTGGCGGGAGACCGGCCGGGTGATGCAGGTCGGGGTGCAGTCGACCAGCCTCAAGGTCTGGGATCAGGCTCGGGACCTGATTGATCAGGGCAAGCTTGGCAAAGTGCTGGGCTATCAGACTGAATATTTCCGCAACTCAAACACCGGCCAGTGGCGGTATTACGAACTCACCCGAGACATGACGCCGCAGAACATTGACTGGAACCGCTGGCTCGGCGTGGAGGCGGGGCTCGCCGAACGGATTCCGTTCGATCGGGCTGTCTACCGACAGTGGCGGTGCTACTGGCCTTTTGGCTCCGGCATGTTCACCGACCTCTTCGTCCACCGGACGACAGCCATGCTCAAGGCAACCGGCCTGCGGTTTCCTGCTCGAGTTGTCGGCGGTGGGGGTATCTATCTGGAGCTTGACACTCGCGACGTTCCCGACGTGGCGACTGTCGTCGCCGACTATCACGAGGGCTGTCAGGGGTTGATCACCGCCACCATGTGCAACGAGCGGTCCCGCATCAAGCAGGTGATTCGAGGCCATAACGGGGCCTTTGAGTTTGGCAATGGAGAGAAGTTCACCGAGTTTCAGTTCCTCGCAGAACGGCCCCAGGTCACGCTCGACAGCTCCATCAAAGATGAGCTGATCAAAACTGATCTCAGCCAGGAGCAGCTAGAGCAGACCAACACCACCGCCCTGCATTTTGAAAACTGGCTGGCTGCTATCGCCGCCGATGATCCGTCCGCCTGCAACAACCCGCCTGACCTTGGTGCAGCAGCAGTGG
>CAZIQV010000107.1:0-6696 GCA_964541275.1 uncultured Chitinophagaceae bacterium
TCCTCGGGCACCGCATTCCCGCCGGCGGAGGCCCCCGGGACCTCGACCGGCTGGTTGCGATCGCCTGCAGCCATCCCAGCACCGCACGGCACATCGCCGGCAAGCTCTGCCGCCGCTTCGTCGCGGCCGACCCGCCGCGAGCCCTCGTCGAGAGCACCGCTGCCGTCTTCACCCGGACCGACGGCCAGATTCCGGCGGTGCTCCGTAACATCTTCAGGTCGGCCGAGTTCGCCGACTCTCGGGGGCTGTTGCTGAAGCGGCCGCTGCGGTTTGTGGTGTCGGCCCTGCGGGCGGTGGCGGCCGACACCCATGCCCGGCCGCCGCTGCTCGACGCGCTGCGGCGGCTCGGCCAGCCCCTGTTTGAACATCCGACACCGGACGGCTACGCCCAAGACGAAGCGACCTGGCTCGGCACGCTGCTGTGGCGTTGGAACCTCGCGTTTGCGCTGGCGGGAGGCAATCTGCCGACAGTCACCGCGCCGTTGGAGGCAATCGCGTCGAGCCTCGCAGCAGCGAGTGGCGACAGCGGCGAGTCCCAGCGGGCCGAGGGCGACAAAGACCACGCTTTCACCCGCTGGTTTGCTCATCTGATCGGCCGGCGGCCGACGCGAGACGAACAGACCGCCTTCGCGCCGCTGCTCGCAGCGGCCGATCAACGCCGGGAGGCCCGGCAGCTGGGGCTGATCCTCGCCAGCCCGGCCTTTCAGCGGCACTGAAGCCTGCTCTGAAAAACTGACCCCTGAAGATTCACCATGCCGTCTCGCCTTTCCCGCCGCCTGCTGCTTGCCAACGACGACGCCTGGCCCGCCGGTCACGATGCCACGCTGGCGGTCGTCTTTCTTCGCGGCGGTGCCGACACGCTGTCACTGCTGCCACCACACGGCGACGACCGTTACTTCCGGTCGCGACCAACGCTGGCGGTACCCTCGCCTGGTCGGGGTAGCCGGTCGGCGATTCGGCTCGATGACCACTATGGGCTGCATCCGGACATGGCCGCACTCGAGCCCGCCTACCGCGAGGGCCGGCTCGCCTTCGTCCAGGGCGTCGGCATCAACAACACATCCGGCTCGCACTTTGAGTGTCAGGACCAGATGGAACAGGGCAGTTCGCCTGACGGCCCGGCCGTCAGCGGCGGCTGGCTCGGCCGGTTTCTGCGGACGCTCAGCGAACGGGAACTTGGACCGCTGCCGGCGGTCGCCATCGGAAAGAGCCTGCCGGAATCTCTCCGGGGCGGCCCGTCGGCGAGCGTCTTCGAGACGCTCGCGGACGTCTCACTCAGGGGATCCGCAGCCGACCTTCCCGTGATCACGGCGACCCTGGCCCGCCTCTATGCCGCCGAGCGGACCAACCTCGGTAGGCAAGGGCTCCAGACTCTCGACCTGTTCCGCCGGGTGGCGACACTCCAGCCGGCCGACTCGTCATCGCGGAGAGCCGGCAACTATCCCGAAACCCCCTTTGCTGCCGGGCTTCGCCAGATCGCCGACCTGATCCGGGCCGACATCGGTCTTCGGGTGGCCTGTCTCGATCTGCCGGGCTGGGACACCCACTTTTTCCAAGGTGCGACCGACGGCCAGCAGGCGGCACTGATTGAGCAACTGGCCGGGGGACTGGCTGCGTTCGAAACTGACATGAAGTCGTGCCCCCGACGGGCCACCGTGCTGGTCATCACCGAGTTCGGCCGGCGGGTCTATGAAAATGCCTCGCAGGGCACCGACCATGGCCGCGGTTTTGCGGCGATGCTGCTCGGTGAGAACGTCGCCGGTGGCGAGGTTCACGGCCCCTGGCCCCTCGAGGAAATCGCCGACCCCACTCCTGCAGGGCCTGGGGGTCTGGCCGTCGACCGCGACGCCCGCGGCCTGTTTGCCGAGGTGCTTGGGCATGTCTTCGCTGCCGACAGGACTGCCGTCGACGGGGTATTCCCCGGGCTGAATCCACAGCCAGCCGGGCTCTTTCGGGGAAACAGCCGGAGCACGAGTTGATCGATGCACCGCCCTGTTTCTTTCCGCGAGCCGAGAGCAAGCGGTCACCAAGCGGCAGGAGTTTCGCTGAGATTTCGCCGGGGTCTCCGAGCTTTTTGATCGAGCCATCGGGGCCAGCGTGACGATGCATTGCCCAGGATGCCTGTTCGGCATACCAATGATTGCCCGGGGGGCTATCCAATCGGCGCTCGTCGAAGTTGGGCAGACCCGCAGGGATGTTCCGACGCTGTTGCGATGTCAATGATTCGCCCGACTTGGTCACGAGGCGATCGTTCAGGCCCGACGCGTGGGATACTTCGCCAGCGTCTGCTTCCGGCTGCCGATGGGAATTCGCTGCGGTGAATTCCTCTGGACATGGTGGAAAATCTTTGACCACCACGCTGGTGAAAACCGCTACTGATTCCGTTTTCGTTTTTTCTCTTTTCCAATCTTCGCTGCGGAGACCCCATGATGCGACGTTTTTCCAAACGCGGCTTTACCCTGATCGAACTGCTGGTGGTGATCGCCATCATCGGCGTGCTGGTTGGCTTGCTGCTGCCGGCGGTTCAACAAGCCCGCGAGGCAGCCCGCCGGGCCAGCTGCACCAACAACCTCAAGCAGATCGGCTTGGCGATCCACAACCATGAAAATGCCCAGAAGTATTTTCCGGCCGGCTACGTCGGGGTGATTCCGGGAAATGCGGGCAATGCCTGGGACTCCAACAATCGCTTCACCTGGGGCTGGGGCACGCTGATCCTGCCCTACGCCGAAGAAGCGAGCCTCTATCAAAAATTCAACCCGCTGAAGGTCCGGGCCTACGACTACCCGGCGACAGCAGGGGCAAGCCTGGCCGACCTCCAGACGAAGGTTGCGGGGTTTCAGTGCCCCAGCGACGCTGGCTACGAAACAATCAACGGCGGCGCCGCTCGCACCGTCAACCTCAGCGGCGCGTCTGGAGCCCGGACCACGACTTCCAATTACGTCGGCAGCAACACCGGCTTCAAGTGGCACAGCGGCGGTCGGTACATCACCGAGGGTGGCCCCAATGGCCAAGGCGGAGCACCCTATTCCCAGTGGGGTGGCACCGTGCCGCCACCGAACGGAATCTTCTGGCGGGATTCCAACCTCGAGACCCGCAAGATCACCGACGGCCTCAGCAAGACGATCATGGTCGGCGAACGGTCGAGCCGGATTGGTGCCGCAGCTTTGTTGTTTGTGACCGATGCAGGGAACGAGCAGCTTTCCATCGAGCGGAATCTCGGCACGGCGGTCGAACTGCTCAATGCAACTGCAGGAAGTGCGGCGGCCCGTCGAGGCTACAACTCCGATCATGCCGGCGGCGTGATTCAGTTCCTGTTCTGCGACGGATCGGTCAAGGCACTCAATGAGGCCATTGACCACACGGCTCAGCGAACTGCTGGGGCAGCCGCCACCGCCAATCTTTCAACGTTTGAAAAGCTCGTCGGCCGCAACGACGGCCAGACGGTATCGAACGATTTCTAAGGATTGCATGACGCCGAGGCCCCGGGCGGGCACTCGCCCCGGGGCCTCGTTTTTTTAGATTCACGTCCCAACCCCCTTAGAGGAGATTCCTTATGGCACCCGGGAGGCCTTGTCGGCGACAGTGGCAGCTGACGCCCCTTTTCCTGACACCCCTGCTGATCGGCCTGTCGCTTTTTGGCACCGCCTGCTCATCGCGGACTGCAAACTATCCCGATCTGGGGCCGGTCACCGGCACCATCACCCTTGACGGCAAGCCACTGGGGGATGTCACCGTGATGTTCCAGCCGGAGAATGGCCGGGCTTCGACGGGCCTCACCGATGCGGAAGGCACGTATGAACTCACCTTCACCGAGGTCGCCAAAGGGGCCAAGGTCGGGCCGCACAAGGTCTCTTTTTCCCAGGAGATTTCCGCAGACGACATCCGGGCGACAATGCGGCCGCCCCGGCATCTCAGCCGCAGCTTCGACGTCGAGGTGACCGCTGAGCCGAATGTCTTTGACTTCGATCTTGGTCAGGAATCGGCAAAGGCGACGAGCAAGGCGACGAACAAGGCGACAAATTAGTGCAGGCCATGCAACGGTGTCTGCCGCCGGTGCTGCTGCTTCTCGCTTCGGCTGCATTTGCCTCCGGGGACGACCTGGCCACAGCCGCTCGCCGGCCAAACATCGTGGTCATCTTCACCGACGACCATGGCTGGGCCGACCTGGGGGCCCAGGGCGTGCGGCAGGACATCCGCACGCCTCACCTCGACGCCCTCGCCGCTGCCGGCGTGCGGCTGACCGCCGGCTATGTCACCGCTCCGCAGTGCGTGCCCTCGCGGGCCGGTCTGCTGACCGGGCGGTATCAAAACCGGTTCGGCCTGGAATCGAACGCGGAATATCAACAGCCCGGCGGCCTCGACGGGTTCAACGCCGAGGTGACGATCGCCGAACGACTCCAGGCAGCGGGCTACGCCACCGGCATGGCCGGCAAGTGGCATCTCGGGCCGCCGACGCAGATCGGCCAGCACGGCTTCGATCGCTTTTTGTTCAAGCACAACAACGCCGCCGGGGTCTGGAACGGGCCGCTCGACGGGCCTGCCCACCCCCCAGGGAAGCATCCAGCCGGCGGCTATCACCTTGACGTTGCCAGCGACGCTTGCTGCTCGTTCATCGAACAGCACCAAGGAGAGCCGTTTTTCTTCTACCTCGCCTATCGGGCCCCCCACACGCCGCTCGACGCACCGGCCCGCTATACCGACCGGTTTCCGGGGAAGATGCCTGAGCGGCGGCGGCAGGCGCTGGCGATGCTTTCGGCGGTCGACGACGGCGTCGGCCGCATCGTTGCCACCCTGCGAAGGCTCAAACTCGAGGAAAACACACTCATCTTCTTTCTCGGCGACAACGGGGCCCCGCTGAAGATCACCATGCCCGACAGCCCGCTCGACCGCGACCCGGGCGGCTGGGACGGGTCGCTCAATGCACCGCTCAATGGTGAAAAGGGCATGCTCTCCGAAGGGGGCATCCGGGTCCCCTGGCTCGTCTCCTGGAAGGGGAGGATCGCCGCCGGCAAGGTCCGTGATGAACCGGTGATCTCCCTCGATATCGCCGCGACGGCAGCCGCAGCCGCCGGCCTCGATGTCGCACCGGCAAGCCTCGACGGGACCGACCTGCTGCCCTGGCTGGCGGCCGCGGAGCCGCCGCCGCAGCGAACGCTCTTCTGGCGGTGGATTGCCCAGGCTGCAGTGCGGGAGGGCCGCTGGAAGCTGCTTTGCGGCGGCCGGCGGGAATACCTCTTCGACCTGACGGCTGACCCGGGCGAGCAGCACAACCGGCTGGCCGAGCATCCGGCCATCGCGGCAACCTTGCGACACAAGCTTGAAGCCTGGGCCGCCACGTTGTCACCGCCGGGTCTGGCGACCAGGCCGATGGCACCAACCTGGGAACGGTATTTCGACCATTACCTTCTCCACCGGCCAGCCGCGGCGGCGATCCCACCGAAGCCCAGGCAGGATCGCGGCCAGGCCGCAGCCTGGAAAGCCGAGGCCAGGCTGATTCTGGCCGACGCGGCGACGAAGTTCGCAGCGGCGATCGATACCGTTCATGTCGGCGCGAAGCTGATTACCCTCAGCGGCCGTTGCCCGGAGCCGGCGGCGGTGGTCGCCATTCCTCCGGAGCAGGGCTCCCATCGGGCCATGCCAGCCGTCGTTGTCCGGCTGACACCGAATGAGCGGGGGCAGTTCCGCATCGATCTGCCCAGGACCGGGGCCGACGGCCGCGACTATGCCATCTTTCGGTTTCGGCTGGTTGGCCGGGACGGCAGTTGGCTGTCGGCACCGCGCTGGCCGACTGCCTTCGGGCCGGCGATTGGCCGCAAGCTGCCGCCGGCCACCGCGCCGCACCGCAAGGGACTCGGGGGGATTCCCGCACTGAACAGTCCCGACCACGAGATCTTTGACCTCGGCATTCGTCACGCCACGCTGAATGTCGTGCTGACCGGCCTGATTCATGACGAGCCCAAACCGGGCTGGCAGCCCTATCCACACGCGAACCGCACCTGGTTCATCAACCAACGGCTGCTGCATCGCTATGACGAGACGCTGCGGCAGCTGGCGGCCAACGATGTGATCGTCTCGGCGATCCTGCTGGTCGGGAATCAGCGTGACGAGTCCGGGCGGCCGCGGTCGCTCCTGGTGCATCCCGATGCCGATGCAGCCGGCATCTACGCGATGCCCAACCTGACCGCCGAGGCTCCGGCCCGCTGCTATGCCGCGGTGCTCCACCTGCTGGCCGAACGCTGGACCCGCGAGGATGGTTCCTGTGGCCGCGTGACCAACTGGATCATGCACAACGAGGTCGATCAGGCAGCCACCTGGACCAACATGGGTCCCCAGCCGCTGCCCCGCTATGCCGAGGCCTATCTCCGGTCGGTCCGGCTGATGCACCACACCGCCCGGCTGTTCGATCGTGAGGCCCGGGCCTTCATCTCGCTGACCCACCACTGGACCAAAGCGCCGAAGCAGCCTGGGGTCTACCAGGTCCGCCGACTGCTTGACCGGTTCGCCAGCCTGGCCCGGGCGGAAGGTGATTTTGAATGGGGTGTCGCCTACCACCCCTATCCGCAGAACCTCAGAAATCCCGACACGTGGGCCGATACGCTCCCCACCGATGACTTCGACACCCCGCTGATCACGCTGAAAAACATCGCCGTCCTTCCGCGGTATCTCGACCAGCCGCGGCTCCGGTACCGGGGGGAG
>CAZIQV010000108.1:0-6696 GCA_964541275.1 uncultured Chitinophagaceae bacterium
GCATGCCGCAGGCCTGGGCCAGCGGTGCCGTCTTCGCGCTGCTGGAGGCGGCGACCGGTCTTTCAATTGCGGTCGAGCCCGAAACAGGCCGGCCGACGGTGCGGTTTCAGCGGCCGGTGCTGCCGCCGTACCTTGAGCACGTTCGGATCAGCAACCTGCGGGTCGGGGATGAGGAGATCGATCTCGAACTGCACCGACACGAGACCGATGTTGGCGTTCAGATCACCCGCCGGCCGGCGGCGGTTGAGGTGATCGTGACGGCGTAGCCGTCGGCGGGTCGGTGACGACGGTCAGCCGGCCGGGCAGCACCTCAATCTGCAGCGGGAGCACGCCGCCGGGGTCTCCGTCAAGCTGGTAGGGCACCGGTTCGTCGGCTGCGATCGTGATCAGCGTCGCTTGTTCAATGTGGGTGTCCCGCCAGCTGCGATGCCAGCCGGCGAGCACACCTGCCAGGTATTTCAGCCCGCTCCACCAGTGGCCGCCACGGAAGCAGCAGAGGTCGAGCCGGCCGTCTGTTGAGTCGCCCTCAGCGACAAACCGCAGGCCGAGGGCATACCGCGGCATGTTAAAGATAAAGGCCCAGCGGGTGCGGATCGGCCGCGGGTGCGTGTCGGTGCTGACGCGAATTTCAGGATAGCGGTAGCTGCCGAGGGCCTGCAGGATCGGCCGCACCCAGCTGCTGTGGCGGATGTTGCCGGTGCGGCGGGCGGCGACGAGCCGGACCACCTCGGCATCAAAGCCGACCGAAGCGACAACGAGGAACAGCCGGCCGTTGGCCGATCCGGCGTCGAGCCTGCGGGTCTGTCCACCGGCGATTCGGTTGCAGAGCCGGTCGATGTCGTGGTCGAAGCCGAGCTGCCGGGCCAGCAGGTTCTCGGTGCCCAGGGGAAGCACCGCCAGCGGCGTTTCGGGGCTGGTCCAGTTGGCAACCATGCTGATCGTGCCATCACCGCCGGCGCAGACCACGCAGCCCGGCCGCCGGACTGGGGCCGCTGTGGTGTCGGGGGTCGACCCCGCGAGCCGGCGACGGATCGCCTCCGGCTCCCGGAATCGTTCGACAGCCAAGCCTCGGGCGGAAAGCTGCCGCTCAAGTCGATCGACGAGTTGTGCGCCGCCCGGGGCGCCCGCCCGCGGGTTTTCAACGATGATCACGATTGGTGGTGCGGCGGCTGGCATCGGCCCCGTAGCCTAGCGGGCTTTGGAAAAGGTTCTGCGGGGCCGGTGCCCGCGAATGCCGGAGCCCGATCGTCCACCGGGGCGACACCCGAAAACGCCGCGGTTTTTCCCGTTTGCCGCATCCCTCGGCGGCACCGCGGAGCCCCAGCCCGCGAGCGGCCGCCGGCCGCCCCCATTCCGCGGGGCGGATTCCCGGCATATGCTGCCAACTGTTCTGGCGATGACTGGAGGCGAGTGATCGGGTATGCAGACGATCGGCATCTTTCACACCAAAGGGGGCGTCGGCAAAAGTGCCGTCGCCGTCTTTCTGGCCGACTTTCTTTCCAGCCTCCACGAGAACCGGGTGCTGCTGGTCGATCTTGACCCGCAGGGTAGTTGCTCCCGGGCGATCGTGCCGGAGGAAACCCTCGCCGCGGCGTTTGCGGCAGGCCGGTCCCTGCCGAGACTGCTGACCGCTGCTTTTGATGGCACCCTCGACGACGCTGCCGTCGAGGCAGCCATCGTCACCCGGCCGATGCAGGGCCGGCGACGAAGGGGTTCAGTGCCGCTCGGGGAGGTCGGGCTGCTGGCGACCGAATCGAATGACTACCGCTCTTTCCGTGATCGACTGCTGGAGGTGCCCAAGCAGGCCCGCAAGGGCCAGTTGCCGCTGTTGCGGAAGACGCTCGACCGGGTCGCCGCGAACTACGATCTCGCGATCATCGACTTTCCTGGTTCCGAGATACCCTTTTGGACGTTGATGGGGATCCGGGCGACCGATCAATGGCTGCTGCCGGAGATTCCCGATTATGTCAGTGCGGCGGCGCTCGAGGGCACCAATGAGCTTTTGCAGCAGGTCGGCACTGCGACCGGCCATATCCCGAAGCCACTGGGAACCCTGCTGACGATCTGCCCGAGACGGGGCAGCGGCGTTTACAAGAAGACCAGGGCGGCCCTGGGACACCTTGAAAAGCAGAAGATCATTCCGACGCTTTTCCCGAAGGACACTGAGATCCTTCACCGCCCCGAAGCCCAGAAGGCCCTGGACTGGGAAGCCGAAAAGGCCAAGACGCTCGTCAATCGGTACGGTTCGACGACCAGTCCCTTTCATGTCGGTCTCCGCAAACTCGCCAATGAAGTGCTGCGTCGGCTCGGCCGACCGGCTGGCGGAGACAAACTTTCATTTGTTGCCGACCTCCGCCGGCGGATGACCGATTATTGGCGGTGATCGCGGATGCGGCGTCGTTGGCGTGCTCCCGGCTATTGAGCCGGTTTGAGCTCGGCCGGCGGGGCCCGCTGCCGCTCAAACACCACCAGCACGCTGTCGGAGCCGATCGCCCCGGAGAACTCCCGGGGCCGCCAGCCGTTGCCGCCGCGAAAGCAAAGCCGGCGGGTCTCGTCACCGATCTCGTAGATGCCGCGAAGGATCGTTCCTCTGCCGTCGCCGGCGGTAATTTCAATGTCGATCGCCTTCGGCACCGCGAGCGGATCGAACCTGTTCGTGCCGCTGGCCACTTCCCGACCGTCGACCGTCAGTTTCCAGCCGCCGTCCGGCTGGTTGTCGACGATGATGACGCGGTCGTCATCGGCGTTGACCTCGCCGTTTGACTCCACCGTGACGACCCGCCAGCTTCCGGCGTAGCGGGCCTGTTCGGTCTGTCGCAGCTGCGTCTCTTGACCGCCGTCGGCCGACGGGGCGGCCGGAGGCTCGGCGGCGGCGGTCGCCAACCCGAGCGTCACTGCGGTGATCGCCGAGGTCAGGCAGCGGCCGGGTCTGCTCAGGGGTGGGCTGGTCATTGAGGTTCCTCTGCGGGGGGCTGGGATTGAACTGCGTTGCCGTCCCAGCCGCGCAGCCGGGCATGCAGCTTTGCCACGCGGCCCATGTAGTGATCCATCGCGAACGGGCCGGCCGCCTTGAGGATATGGTCTTTGGCCGTCGTCTCGTCGCCGCCAGCCTCGGCATAGAGTCCCAGGTAGAGGTGGGCGTAGCAGAGCTGATTGCGGTGGTCACGGGCATCCCCCTCGACCGCCGCCTGCAGCACCGCGGCGGCCGTCCCCTCGCCCCGGTAGAGTGCCAGAATCTCCCGCATCGGCACGCGGGCATCGGCCCCGACTGGCAGCATCTGCCGGCGAGCCTCGGCTGGCGTGGTTGCCCGGGCGACGCAGAGAAAGTGCCAGGCCGGGTTTTCGACATCGTTGGGGTTGACCGTGCGGTGCAGTTCAAACTGCCGACGGCCGTCCGCGTACCGCCCGGCGTAATAGAGCGCGAGGCCCCGTTGCCAGAGGCTCGGCACGAGATCGGGCCGGGCCGCGACCAGCTCGTCGAACACGTGAGCCGACTCGGCCGGCTCTCCCGCGAAGAACAGCCGAACCGCCTGCTCGAAAAGCTGCTGCGGCAACTCGGCCCGGGCGGCGGGCGGTGGTGCCGGTCCGCTATCGGCCGCCGGTGCTGCGGCGGAAACGATCGACAGCAGCCCCAGGCCGGCGGCCGCAAGGAACTCGCCGCGGGGCAAAACACGAAGCGACATCAGTGTGCCTCCGACCCATTGACTGATGGCGGATTGTATGGGAGCCGCCGCGGCAGAGTGTAGGTGTCCGTGAAAAAAGCCATCCATGCCCGGACCCCCGCATGCGGGTGAACGAGAGTCTGCTTGGACAACACCCAAAAACGCCGAGGGTTTTCAAGGTTGCCGAACGCCGCATCCTGCGGCGGCAGACGCCAAAGACAGCGCAGCGGCGGGGGCGGCAAAGGCCCCATTCCCGCGATACCCGCCTGCGGCAATGGAACTTCGTGGACCGACCGCTGCTCAGTCCGCTTTGCGGCGGGTTTATCCCCTGACTGATCGTCGGTAGGCTTGCTTGATCGAGAACGGCCCTCGGCCGCTGCCTCGGGAGGGATTCACGTGACCGGCTGGATCATCGCTGCTTGGGGTGTTGCGGCAGGATTATTGCTGGTCCTGCTGCGGACCCGCCGGCAGCTGTATGTCAGCCGGTCATCTTTCGCAGCACTCGCGCAACGCGCCCCGGTCGGCATCATGGCAGCCGATACCAGGGGCGAATGCACCTACGCAAACGACACCTGGTGTGAAATCAGCGGCCTCAGCCTCGCCGAGACACTCGGGCGGGGCTGGGCGAGTGTGGTTCATCCCGATGACCTCGATGCAGTCACCGCCAAATGGCAGGAGAGTGTCCGCACGCGGCAGCCGTATCTCAATGAGGTTCGCCTTGTTCGGCCTGACGGCTGCCAGCGGCAGGTGCTGGCCAGCGGCAGACCCACCTACGACGATCAGGGACGGCTCGAGGGGTTCATCGGCACCGTGCTCGACATCACCGTGCAACGGGAAGCCGAGCAGCAGGCGCGGGAGCGGGAATCGCTGCTCCAGACCCTCATCGATCATTCAGCGGCGGCGATCTATCTCAAGGATGCCGCCGGCCGCTATCTGCTGATCAATCGACGGCATATGGAGCTCTGGCCGGCAATGAAAGCGTTCAGGCCGGGCACGACACCCTTTGAATGGTTTCCCGAGGAGACCGCACGGTCATTCATCGCCAGTGATGACGAGGTCATTCGCAGCGGGCAGACCAGAACCTTTGAAGAGGTGATTACAAACGGCGACGGACCGCGAACCTACCTCACGGTGAAGTTTCCGGTTTTTGCCGAGGATCGTCAGGTGGTGGCGGTGGGCGGGATTTCGGCCGATATCACTGAACTTGAGCAGGCCCGGCGGGATCTGGCTGAACGCGAGCGGCTGCTCCGGAGCTTGATCGAGATTCAAGAAAAGGAAAAACAGCTTCTCTGCCACGAGTTCCATGACGGCCTGATCCAGTATGCGGTCGGCTCCAAGATGCTGCTTGAAGGGATGCTGGAGAGCAACCTGCCCGAGATCTGTGCTGCGGGCATCAGCTCGGTGATCGACTGCCTTGCCAAAGGGATCGACGAAGGCCGGCGGGTCATTCGCGGCATCCGCCCGGCGGCCCTTGACGACCTGGGGCTCCGGGCTGCGGTGGCTGACCTCGTCAGCGACCTTCGGGAGGCTGGGGTCGAGGTCACCTACCGGGTCGATCCCGAGGTCGATGCGTTGCCGGCGATGCTGCAGACCACGGTCTATCGGGTCGTGCAGGAGTCGCTGAACAACGCTCGCAAACACAGCGGCAGCGAGCGGGTGAACCTGGCCGTGTGCCTGACGGCGAGCCAACTGACGGTGACGGTCGAGGACTCTGGCTGCGGCTTCAACCCGCAGGCGGTCGGCGGTGGGGGCTTCGGGCTTGTCAGCATGCGGGAGCGGAGCCGGCTCGCGGGTGGAACCTGGTCGCTGGAGTCGGCAGTCGGAAAAGGCACCACCATCTCAGTGGTCCTCCCGGTGCCGGCCACCAAATCTGTCGCAGCCGGCCCTCCGGCGGCGAAACATCGCTGACTCCCGCCGCAGACCCCGCTGGGAACCAGCCCAACTCGCGGAACAGACGCAGAAGTGCTGTTGCGGGGTCCTTCGTCGTTGTGCATTGTCACGATCAGCTGTTATCGCCGGGAGGTTGGTGCGGTCCCTCCGGCAGGGCGTGGCCGCCCGAGCTGCTCCCGAACTGGCTGCCATTCGAGCGATGCTGCAACCTCAAGAAGCGAAAGGTTTCCGCCCCGGCAATTCTCAGGCTGCGGACGGGTTCTCCGAGTCGACCAGAGATTGTGCTGACGGAGTTGCATCACATGAACGTTTCGGGGCTGTTGCAGGGATGCGCGAAGCCGACCGAATCACAACCACGCGGCGGCTGAACGCGGACGGACGCGGCCGGATGTCGGCGGCGTCGGCCGGCTGGCCAGCGGACTCATTCTCGGGCTGTCCGGTCGCCACGGCAGGTCGTCTTGCCGAACTGCGGCGGCCCCGTCTCGCTATTTTGCCCAGCCGTGCAGGCTTCACCGCGGCGACTGCCGCCCGGTTGATTTTGTCGATTGACCAGAACGGGAGTTTCAGCGATCCCTGCTGGATTCTGTCGCTCCCCAGATCGCCGTTGAAGGGTCTTGCCATGTCTCGGACTGCTCGGATCGTGATTGGCGCGGGGGCGGTGATCGGCTGGATCATGGCGACAGTCGCCATGATCCTGCGCCCGCTGCCTCCCGGACCGTTTTAGCTGTCGGTTGGAAAAAGCCATCCTGCGGCCTTGCCCGCGCAGGCGGCAGGCGGGAGAACGAGAGCCGACCCGGTCGACACCGGAAAACGCCGAGGGTTCTTGGGGTCGCTGATCGCCGTGGCCTGCGGCGGCAAACCCCATCGACGGTCTGCTCGGTCCCGGGCCTACGAATCACGTCTATCCGACGGCGGCAGGAGGCCGCCGAAAAAAATCAGCCCGCAGGGGCCAGGATGGCCCTGCCCCAGCAGCACGCTTGACGCGACGGCGGCAGGAGGCCGCCGAAAAAAACAGCCCGCAGGGGCCAGGATGGCCCTGCCCCAGCAGCACGCTTGACGCGACGGCGGCAGGAGGCCGCCGAAAAAAATCAGCCCGCAGGGGCCAGGATGGCCCTGCCCCAGCAGCACGCTTGACGCGACGGCG
>CAZIQV010000109.1:0-6636 GCA_964541275.1 uncultured Chitinophagaceae bacterium
AGTTTGATGCAGTCATCCCGCGGGTTGAGGCCCTCAAGCCCGACGTGCTGATCGTGACGGGTGACCACTCGACCCCAAGCCTGCTCAAAAGCCACTCCTGGCACCCGGTGCCCACGCTGCTGGTGGCGGACGCCTGCCGGCCCGACGGCCGCACCGCCTTTGGCGAGCGGGACTGTCTCGGCGGCGGGCTGGGGCAATTTCAGGCCAAGCACCTGATGCTGCTGGCGATGGCCCATGCCGGCCGGCTGGGCAAGTACGGCGCCTGAACTGCCGGCCGCCAACTGCAGGTCGGCTGGAGAAGGAACCGCCAGGAAACTTCCAGGGCAGCATCCCACCACTGCCGGTTTCTGGGATCGTGTGTCCGGCACCGACTCCTTCGCAGGCCGGTGCCAGTGCTGTTGCAGCGGAATCCGGGCAAAGCTTGACAGGGACTGAACGATCCCCCTAAAAGAACCTGTTCGATCGGGGAGACAGGCTGCAACACGGTGCCACGACCGCGAGGGGAACTGGCGGCTGCAAACCGGTTTTTCTGCCCCGATCAGGAGCCGGCAAGCTTCCGTTGCCAGCAGGGGATGATGACCATGCCGCGAGCACCAGCGAAGTTGACGATTGCGAACTTCAACCGGCAAACGCTCGCCGACTTGCTGCGACCCGTGCTGCAACAGGCCCTCGCCCAAGGGATGGTCGGCACCGAAGCCGTTCTCGACTTCGTCACCGAGGCGCTCGGCAAAATCAGCGACCGCGAAATCAACACTTTTCTCGACCCTGAAACGGGGAAACTTCGGGGCGGTCTGGAGATTCGCATCGAGGAGACCCTCGTGCTGTCACCGAAATGGCGGGCGTGGGAGGCGCGGCACGGAAACGAGGCCTGGATGCTCAGACGCAGCGGTCGGCTCACAAAAAAACGAGACTTCCTGCGGAGTCTGATCGTCAGTTCCTGGCGATCGATGCAGAAACTGCATGCGGTTGAGCCGAAAGAAGTTCGCAGGCTCGTGCCCGCTGTCCGGAAAATTTACGCAGCGATCTGCGAGGTCAGCCCGACGAACAATCGACCGGGCCTGGGAAACACCTATTCTCTGCGTTCGGCGAGGCGGCCCGCTGCACGCTGAGTCCTTGGCCGAGGCCGTGGCGGGTGCCTCCCGCCGCAGGCTGCACTCGGGGGCAACTCCGAAAGCCGAGACCGCCGTCTCACTCCCGCGACTCTGCCGGCTCGTGCCAAACCCGCGGGTCGAGCCAGAGGCTGCGGTCAAGCACGGAGCCACCGTCAGCGGGCTCGACCACAAGCTCCAGGCTGGTCGCGGCAGCCAGCGGCAGGTCGATCGGCAACGGCGAGTCGCCACCGCGGAGCACCGGCGACCGGAAGACTTCCACCGGCGGCTGATCGGCCGCTCCCGCCGCGACGCAGACGACCACGCTGCCCCCCTGCCCCGCCGAGTCAGCGATGCCAACCGTCGCGGTGAACCGCACAACCGGCCGGTCGAACCGATAGCCGACTGTCGCAGGGGCATGCAGCCCGATCGCGGTGAAGCCGGTCTGGCCCCGCAGCCGCGGCCAGCCGCCGGTCAGCGTCCGACCGCAGCGTATTGGCCAGCCGGCCGGAACGACGCTGCCGACCGGTCCAGCCTCGGCCAGCCGCAGGCCCGGCCGGCCGGGCTCAATCACCGCGATCTCATTGGCCGGGCAGCGGAGGACCGCCGGCAGGCCAGCCGTGAGCGGCCGCAGGCTCACCAGCCCCTCACCATGAATCACGACGCCGCTGTCGAAATCGCGACACCGCAGCCGCGAGCCATCCTCCAGCGCGACCCAGCGGTTCATTGCGGTGTCGCTCTGACTCCCGCCAGCTTCCAGAGCATCGACGGCGGCCAGGTCGATCGCCAGCACTCGGACAAGCGGCAGGACAACCGGCCGCTCGGCAATCGCGAGCCCGGCCACTCCACGCAGCGACAGCAGCGCCGATTCGACCGCGACGGCAGCGGCCTCAAGGCGATCGTCATTGGCAAGGGTCAGCCGCACCGGCAGATCGCCGCTGTTGGTTTCGGGCGGGCCGATCCGGGGACTGCTGCGGTATCCCAGCAGACAGGACCGCGGCAGGACCAGCCGCCCGAACGACGCCGAATCGACCGTCACCTGCTTGGTCGTGAGCGTCTGCAGGCGTCCGGCGATCACATCGCCCCCGCGGAGGATCACAAACGGTCCAGCCGGCCAGGGTGGGATTGGCAGGGTTGGGCGGGCCGGTTCTGCCGCCGCGGCCGGCCCCGGAGTTGTGCCGGCGACAGCCGACAGCACCGCCGCGGCGGCGCACCAGAGAAGCAGCAGCGCTCGGGTCGGCGGTCGAGTCATCACTCGCGGCCCCCGGCCCGCTCGCCCTCGGCCGCCACGATCGGCAGCAGGCCCGCCGGGGTCTGCAAAATCGTGACCACCGCCGCCGTTCCATATTCGGGGCAGGAGGGATCGGTCCACGACCCGTCGTCCTGCTGTGCCGCCAGCAACGTGGCAGCCACGCGGCTGAACCAGGCGTCCCAGACGGCGGTGTCGCCGGTTGCCAGCCGCTGCTGCCAGCGAGCGGCGGCGGCAGCGGCCAGTCCGTACACCGCGTAGCCGTCGTCACTGTCGAGCGTGAGGGGATGCTGATCGAGCCATTGCAAACCCCGCCGGATTGGTTCGCCCCGGACGCCGGCCAGTTGCAACGCAAAAACCGCAGCCGCCGTCCGCGGGGCGGCGCTGGGGCCGGGCTCGGCGAGATAGCGAAAACCGCCGTCGGGGTTTTGCAACCGCGCAATGAAGTCGCTTGCGCGATCGGCGACGGCCGCGTCGACATCGATGCCGGCCTCGACCAGACCCCGAATCGCCACCAGCATCGCGGCGGTCACCGAGGCGTCGCCTGCAGTGGGCACGGGCTGATACCGCCAGCCCCCCGCTGCGTGCTGACTGCCGGCAATCACCTGGCCGGCCGCCCGCAGTTGCCGGCGAAGGTCAGGGTCGACGACTTCGCCGCAGCACTCGGCCAACGCCAGCGTGGCATAGGCATGGCTGTACATCGGCCCGTGGGCGGCAGCTTCGTTGCCGGCAATCAGCCCGTCCGGCCGGCAGCATCTTCGGAGAAAATCAGCCGCCCGCCGGGCCGGCTGGGCATGGGGTCCGGCCGTCGGCGTACTGCCCGAGCCGAGCAGGGCGAGCAGTCCCTGGGCCGTGACCGCCGCACTGCCCTGAAAGCCGCCGGAGCCCCACGAGCCATCGGCCTGCTGGGCCGCCGCGAGCCAATCAAGGCCGCGGTCAGCGGCCGCCACGATCGCGGCGGGCGAAGCGGCAGCCGGAGCGGGCACCGTCGTGGTCGCCGTCTCGTCACCGACGGTCGGCAGGCACAGCAGCGAGGCCGCCGTCGCAGCAAACAGGATCGGTGCCGCAGTTGACAAAGTGTTCATGGTGCCGGCTGCCGGGCCGCGTTGGCTGCCGCCGATGGCGGCGGCAGGAGAAGCTCAAGATAGTCGGCAAACGCCTCTGCGGTCGCGTCGACCTGCGTGCGATCCGCGGCGACGCGGGCCGGCGAACGCCGCTCGGGGACGTCGAGTCGCCAGACCGGTCCCCCCGGTTCGCTCTCGGGCGGTGGTCCCGGCGGCGGGACTGCCTGGCTCCCGCCTTGCCCGCCGCCGGCGGCGGCAGGTTCGCTCCCCGGTTGGCCGGCAACAGCGACCGCCGCCCCGGCAGCGCGCGGCGGCAGCGCAGCTCCGCCAGCGACCGCGACTGAATCCGCGGCAGAAGCTGCTGTTCGCCGCCGATCGAGATCGAGTTCCGCCGCAACGGCCGCCAGTTCGACCACCGCCCGCGACAGGTCGCCAGCCCCGTCTCCACCGATGCCAATGCCATCCGTTGGAACATCGAGCCCCAATCTGAGGACCGCATCGGCCATAGCCCGCGCCGCGGCACCGGCAGCACCCGCCGCCAGGCCGAGCCGGTTGTCGAGGATCTCGCTGGGCAGATCGGTCGACGGGGGGTCGGGAGGCGGCCGCAGCAGGGCGGTTGCCTCCAGGACCGTCGTCGCCGAGGCGAAAGCGGACCCGACATCCCGCTGGACCGAGGCGAGTCGTCCCAGCTGGCGAACGGCGTCTGGCGGAAGCTCGGCAGATCGCAGGCCGGGCTGCCGGGCAAACAGCTGGGCAAGTTCGTCCGCCAAGCGGCGTTCGACACCGGCCGCCGCCGCCAGCCGAACCGCGGCGTCGCCGCCGGCCGCCAGGTCGGCGAGCTGATCGCGCTGGGCACCGCCAGCTTCGACCGCGGTGAGGCCCGCGGCGACCCAGCGGATGACACCAGCTGGAGCCGCCGGCGGGAGCCGATCGGCCAGCTCGCGGGCGAGCCGGGTCGTGGCGACGAGTTCCTCGGCCAAGACCGCTGCAGCAGAGACCTGCCCGAGGCGATCGACGCGGCGGATCAGCCGGCGGCTGGCCGCCGGAATCTCTGCCGGCCGCAGAGGTGACAGCCGCTCCGTGCGGGCGGTCTCTGGCAGCCCGCCGGCGGCCGGCCAACCACCGACCGCCGGTGGCAGCTGCCGGATGAGGCCGCGCCGCCAATCCGCCGTCCCGAAGAATCCCGACGCCAACAGAGCGGCGACCGCCGCCAGACCGGCCACCGCCGCTCGGGGACCGGCAGCCGGCGACCGCGGACCGGCAAGCCTGTCGGCGGTGCGGTCGGCCTCGTCGATGGCAAGCTGCTTGAAGGCGTCAGCCGGCTCGGGCGGCGCCGATGACCGCCGGTCGGCGAGGAAGCCGACGGCCGCGGAAATTCGGGTTCCAACTGCCGGATCGGCCTTTTCCCACTCGGCCGCGACGGACAACCGCGTCGGCCAGCCGGCCGGCAGCCGGCAACGGGCCCGCCAACAGAGGGCGGCGGCAGCCGCGGCCCAGACGAAGCTGCCGCCGAGCCAGAGGCTCTCCGGCCGCAGCCAGCGGTCGATCCCGGCGGCAACCGCGGCGGCGGCGGCCGCCGCGGCGGCACCGCTGCCGAGCAGATCGAGCACCACGCCGGCGCGAAGCCGGGCGACCACTCGGTCGAGGCGACGCGCCAGGTCGGCTGCGGAGGAGGAGGAAGCGGCAGCGGTCACAGCGACTCCCCGCGGCCGGGCCACCACGCCGCCGCGCAGCAGCCGACGATCGCTGCGACCAACAATTGGACCCCCGGCAGCCGCGGGCGGGACTCCGAAACCGGGGGCGGTCCCGGCCTGGTGGCCGAGGCCGACTCAGTGCCCGCCGGCCAGGTGGCGGCCAGGTCGCCGGCCCCGAGCTTGCGCAGCAGCGGCGGGGTCGCGAGCCGACAGAGCGTCTGCCGCCAGAAGGCTGCATGCAGACCGCTGCCGTCGGCGGGCCAGTCGGACCGCCACCGCCAGGTCTCGCAGAGACTGCCGAACACCACACCCTTGCCGACGCGGCCGAGCACGATGGCCGGTGCCGATCCTGTCGGGGCCGCACCCGCGGTTGCCAACACGACGGTCGTCGGCTCGAGGACGACAGGATGCAACAGGCTGTACGCCCGACCGAGGGACGGTCGGTTCGCCGGCAGCCAACCGGCGGCGATGCCGGCTCGCTGCGAGACCAGCGGGAGCCCCGGCCCGGATCGCAGCGGCGGTGGCAGCGGTGCCGACGCCCGCACGGGGAGCCAGGCGGCCGCATTGCCCGCGACGAAGCCGCCCTGCCGGAAGCGTTCGCCGGGCTGCCAGGCAACCGCCGTCCGGCCGGCGGCGAGTTGCCGGCCGATCCCAGCGAGGACCGCTGCCGACAGCCCGGCCGAATCAGCGACCGGCTCGCCGGGCAGGATGCCGACACAGTCACCGAGCCAGACAACATCGAAAGCGTCCCAATCGTCGAATGCCGAAGCCGACGTTGTGGAAAGCAGCCGGGGAGTGAGGGAAAACCGCCGATCCCCGGCGACCGCCTGAAGGACGAAGCGGTATTCAAACCGCGCCGCCGAATCGACCAGCAGCAGCCTGGCAGGCCGATCGGCGAGCATCGTCGTCAGGGCCAACTCATTGCCCCATGCCGTCGCCGTGGCAGCATCCCGCCCGGCCGGGGCGAGCAGCCGCACCCGCAGTCGGCACCGCCCCGGGGCCATCGCCGCCGGGACCTCCCAGACGAGACGGTGCCGATGGCGGTTCGGCTCGCCGCTGTCGCCGTTGCCCGCTGCGTCACCTGGCAGGCTCGCTTCGGCAAGCCGCCCCTCAGGCCCCTCGAGCACCAGCCGGGCACCTGCCGGCACCGCTCCGGCGACCGTCGCCAGAATCTCGACCCGCTCGCCGGGCCAGCACAGCGGCGGCACGGCAGCCGCGTCGAGGCGGGGCTTTGCCGCGGCCGGCGGCGACACCGCGGCAGGATCACGACCGGCGGCCTCGAGCGGCCGAAGCAACGCCGCGGCGAGGCCGACAACGGTGCCGGCCGCCAACAGCCGGGCAGCGAGTCCCCAGCTGCCGCCGGGATCGATCCGGGCGTCGGCGGCCAAGCCAGCCAGGGCCACTGCCAGCAGGGCGAGGCCGGGCCAGGTACCCGCGGCCGGCGTCACCCTAACTCCGCGAGACGCCTCACAGCGGCGGCAGGTCGCCGCCGCCAGCCCGCGGATGTAGGGCAGAAACACCGGCCACGCGGGCAGGTCGCT
>CAZIQV010000110.1:0-6584 GCA_964541275.1 uncultured Chitinophagaceae bacterium
AGAGGGTAATTGAGCCGCTCGAAGCCAGGTACTGAGTTTTCAGACAGAGCCTAGCTCGCCCAAGCCGCAGGAATTGCCACTCCCCTCAGCCTGACGCTGAGGTCGGGCGGGCAGCGAAGAACTCTTCGCCGCAGCGGTCGTATAGACTTTGGGCGAGGTTCACCCAAGCACCGCCCGACCAACAACCAGTGTCCCGACCGCCGGAGGTTTCGATGTTCCGCACCCTTGCCGCCCTGCTGACCGCCGCTGCCGCACTCTCATTCGCATTCCCCGCCGCCGCCCAGCGGGACGCCGGGGCCAAGGCCAGGGGCGACTTTTCGTTTTACGGCCACAGTTCCCACAGCCACCTGCACGGCGCCTACCACCACGCCGGCCACTACGGCCGCTACCTGACCACCACGCCGATGGTGTCCCCGCGGGTCAGCAGCATGACCCACACCGCTATCGCCCACCACATCGACCAGACTCAGGCCCATCTCGACGCCATGAAGACGAGCCTGCAGGCGGAGGGCAACAAGGCCGGCCTCGCGGGGGTCGCCAAGGTCAACGCCCACCTTGACGAGGCAAAGCAACATCATGCGACCCTGCAGGAACTCTCAAAGTCTGAAACGGTCGACAAAGCCAAGAGCAAGGAGACAGTCGACAAACTGCAGTCGTCGCTCGACAAGGCGATTGACGAGCACGAGAAACTGCTCGACACGCTCGACGTCGGCGCCCCGCCGGCGCGAGCGGCTGCCGGCAACAATTAGGGCTGCGCGGCCCACATCAGGGCTGCGGTGCAGCAACGACTGCTGCTGAGCAGCAATTGGGTCAGCTCCACATGCCTCTCTGTTGCCGCAGCCCGGCATCCTCTTCGGGCCGGCGGCGGTTTTCTTTGCCGCCAGGGCTCGCCGACGCGCACCGTGCCGACATCTGGCCGGCCCCGCGTCATTTCCCTTGACTGTCCTGACAGCCAATTGGAGAATCGGGGCAGAAAAGGTCGATTTCCAAAGCGGTCCGATTTCTGCCCGATGACCGGTGCACCGGAGGTGTTGTCACGATGGCACGATCTACTCAGCAATCCCCCGCCGGCGGCCGCCACGGCTGTTCCGGCTTTCGGCAGCTGCGGTCCCGGCGGAACCTGTTGCGGGCAGGCAGCCTTGCCGGGCTGGGCCTCTCGCTGGCCGACTTGCTGCAGATTCGAACAGCCCGGGGAGAGGCGTCGGTTGCCGCTGCGGGCGGATCGCCAAAACTCCCGGAGCGGATCAAGAGTGTGATCCAGCTCAACCTTCCCGGCGGCTTTCCCCAGCACGAATCGTTCGACCCGAAGCCCGAAGCCCCGGTTGACTATCGCGGCTCGTTCGGGGTGGTGAAGACCAAGACCGGCGACGTCTTCAGCGACAACCTGCCGCAACTCGCCGCAGTTGCCGACAGGTTCACCGTGGTGCGAACCGTCGTCGGGAAAATTCCCGATCACAATCTGGCAACCTACCACCTCTACACCGGCTACACGCCGACACCGGTGATCGACTACCCGCAGATGGGCTCGATCGTCTCGCATGAACTCGGCCGGCGGGGTGAGCTGCCTTGCTACATCGCGCTGCCGGCGAAGAATGCCGCCGGCGGCGGGACGGGCTTTCTGCCGAGCGTCCACGCCCCGTTTGAGACCGGCGGCGATCCGGGCACCCAAAAGAAAAATTTCACGGTTCGCGACTTCTCGCTGCCGGCCGGCATGTCGCTTGAGCAGTTTCGGCGGCGGCAGGCGGTTCGCAATGCCGTTGAACAGCGAATTCGTCGCCTCGAGGCCAGTCCGGTGCTCCTCGACACCATGGATGAGTTTCACAGTCGGGCCTATTCATTGCTGACCTCGACCGACGCCCAGCGGGCCTTTTCGTTTGAGGGCGAAACCGACGAGACGCTCGAACTTTACGGCAGCGAAGTCACCGGCGATGTCAAAGGTCCCGACGGCCGGCTGCATCCGAAGGGGCTGGCTGAACGGCTCATCATCGCCCGTCGGCTCGTCGAGGCGGGCGTGCGATTCGTGACGGTGCAGTACGGCTCGTGGGACTGCCACGGCGACGTCCGCAAGGCCTGCCTCGACCAGATGCGGCCGTTTGATTACGCGGTGGCCGGACTGATCGCAGACCTCGACCGCCGCGGTCTGCTCGACTCGACCCTGGTTTGGGTGACGAGTGAATTCGGCCGCACGCCAAAGGTCAACAAAGAGAGTGGCCGCGACCACTGGGCCCGCAACTACTCGATGCTGCTGGCCGGCGGCGGCTTCCAGCGGGGGCTGATCCATGGCGCGAGCGACTCGACGGGCGGCGAGCCGGCCCGTGACGCAGTCACGCTCGAGAACCTGATGGCGACGGTCTACCACCAGATGGGCATCGACGCCAACAAGGAACTGCTCGCCTTCGGCACCCGGCCAATCGAAATCATCCGCGACGCCGAGGTTGTCACGCAGTTGCTCGGCTGATGGTTCAAGCCGGGCTGGTGCCTTCATCCCCTTTTGGAGCTCAATGCGTATGCGGCTGTCTGTTCATGCTGCTCTCGCCGCGGGAACCCTGGTGGTCGGCCTGGTCGGCTCGGCCAGTGCCGACCCCTGGATCGCCGGGGTCGTGCCGCGGCTGATTCCGCGCGGGAACAGCACCGAGATCGTCATCGATCGCTGGGGGCACAAGGCCCGCGGCCTGGTCTTCTATCCGCCGGTGATCGGCGGCCCCAAGGCCGACCAGCCGCCTGCCGGCGGCATCCGCTGCATCGGCACGCAGTTTGACGAGGCCAAGAAGCGGCTGACCTGCCGGCTTGAGGTAGCTGCCGACTGTCAGCCGGGTGAGCATCCGTTTCGCGTGCTGACCGACGCCGGCATCTCGACGATGGGAACGGTGTTCGTCTCGCCGTTTCCTGTCGTCGATGAAGCCGAGGAAAAAGCCAACACCAACGACACGCCGCAAACAGCACTGGTTGTTGAGCCGAACGTCACCGTCCGGGGCACGCTCTCCAACACCGCCGCCGATGACATCGACTGTTTCCGCCTGGCCGGCAGGGCCGGCCAACGGCTGGCAGTCGAGGTCGAGATGGTCAGCATGGGCGACGACCTGCGGTGGAACCCCGTTCCGGAGGGCTATGACTCGGTCGTCGCCATCCTCGATGCCAACGGCAACAAGATCGCCGGCAATGATGACTCGCCGCTGAATCGTCAGGACCCGTTGGTGGCGGTCGAACTGCCTGCCGACGGCGACTACACCGTCGTGTTGCGGCGGGCGATGTTCGTGCCGCAGACCCGCGAATATGCGATTCACATCGGCCGTTTCGCCCGGCCGCTGGCGGCCTTTCCCGCCGGAGGGCCAGCCGGCAGCGAGCTGGACGTGCAGCTGCTCGGGGACCCGCTCGGCCCGACCAACACGTCGGTGGCGGTCCCGCAGACGCCGGGAACCTTTCCGCTGTTTACCGAGGCCCCGTCTCCGCTGGTGCTGCGATCGAGCCCGTTTCCCAACCTGCTGGAAGAGGCCGACGCCGCGGAGACCCGGGTGTCGACGCTGCCGGCTGCCCTCAACGGGATTTTGGCGAGCGATGGCGAAACCGACCGCTACCGACTGACGGTGGAAAAGGGGGTGCCGCTCCAGGTGCGGGTCTGGGCGTCGGCGCTGGGAACGCCGGTCGATCCGCAGATTCGAATCCGGCCCCTCGACGCGACCGGGAAGCCTGGTGACATCGAGCTGGCGGCTGACGACGCCAGCTATCAAGACCGCGACATCTTCGGCGGGCATGGCGATTTCCCCGACACGTTCGACCCCTCTGTCATCTGGACCCCGAAGCAGAGCGGCGACTATCTGCTCGACATCAGCGACCCGCGGGGCACGGGCGGCCCGACCCATGTCTACCGCGTCGAGATTGCCCCGCCTGTCAACACCCTGCATGTCGGGCTCTCCTGGGAGGACTACAAGCCCGAGCGGCCCCGAAAGACCTCGCTCTCAATTCCTCGCGGCGGCCGCTGGACCGTGAAACTCTCGCTCTACCCCGGCCAGGGCAGCCGCATTAGCGGCCCGCTCGACCTCGCGGTTTCCGGCCTGCCGCCGGGCCTTGAAGCAATGATTCCGCAGCTGCCGTCGCTCCAGAAAACCTGGCCGCTCACCCTCACCGCCCAACCTGATGCCCCGATCGCCGCCTCGCTGATCCAGATTGACGCCAAACCGGTCGACGCGGAGGCACCGCTGGTGACCATCAACCAGCAGAATCTGCAACGGGTGTCATACTCCCACTACCCGTGGCGGAACATTCGGGTCGACCGTTTCGCGGCAGCCGTCAGCCGACCGGCTGGATTCGCGGTCGCCCTCGACATGCCCAAGCAGCCGCTGATGCGGGGAGCCGCCCTCACGATTCCCGTGCGGATCGACCGCGAGCCGGGCTTTGACCAGCCGCTTGAGCTGCAATGCGAACTGGCTCCGCCCGGGGTTGGCACCCCGGCCGCCGCGGTCATCCCGTCCGGCGAGCGGGAAGCCAGCCTCACCCTCACCGCCACGGCGAACAGCCGGCTCGGTTCCGGACCGCTGTACGTGATGGTCACCACCGTTGAGCCGAGCGGCGGCGTGGGTGGCGACAACGTCAGCGGTGCCGAGCGGGTTCGGGTGTCGTCCACCGTCGAGAGCCTCACCGTGGCCGACCCGTTCGTGGCACTTTCCAGCGAGCCGCAGAGCCTCCGCCGGGGCGAGCGGCTGGCCTTTCGCTGGCAGGTGAAACAGCTGCAAGCCTTCCCCGGAACCGCCCGCGTCAGCATGCTCGGCCTGCCGGTCGGCGTGACGGCGGTCGGCCCGCCGCCGACAATCGACAGCAGCACGACCGAGGTCGCCGTCGAACTCGAGGCCCGCGACGAAGCCCTGTTGGGCATGGTGAAGGACCTTCGCTGCGAGCTTGAGTTCACCATCGACGGTGAAGCCGTCAGCCTGCGAACCGGCACCGGCCGGCTGCGAATCGACCCCCGCCGCGAGTGAACCGCTTCCTGCCGCGGGCTGGACACACCTTTCCAAACGACCTGAGAGACACCCGACGCATGAAGAAAACCACCTCTGGATTGATGTTGGCCGTGTTCGCTGCAGCTGCCGGCGCGGCCACCGCGGCTCCGCCGGCGGCCCCGAGCTTTCGCCAGGATGTGATGCCGGTCTTTTTTCGGGCCGGCTGCAATGCCGGCACCTGCCACGGATCCGCCCGCGGCAAGGACGGCTTCATGCTCTCCCTGTTCGGCTACGATCCGGCCGGCGACTACCGCCGCATCGTTTCCGAGATGCCCGGACGCCGCGTCAACACGGCCGTTCCCGAGCAGAGCCTGCTACTGTTGAAGGCCACCGGGAAGGTCTCGCACACCGGCGGAAAACTCTTCGACCGCGACAGCGACCTGTACGCGACGCTGCGTGACTGGATTGCCGCCGGGGCGACCGACGACGTGGGTGACGTGCCCGATGTGGCCGGCATCGCGGTCTCAGACACGTCGCTGCTCTTTGACAAGGCCGGTGGCGAGTCACCCCTGCGGGTGACCGCCCGCTACACGGACGGCTCGACCCGCGACGTCACGCCGCTGGCCTTGTTTGGCACCAACAACCCCAGCGTGGCCGAGATCGATACGGCCGGCAGGGTCACCGCCAAGGCCGCCGGCGATACCACCGTCTTCGCCCGGTTCAGCCGCTTCACCGTCGGGGCGGAGGTGATCGTCCTCGCCGACGACCCTGGCTTTGTCTGGCCCAACCCGCCGGAGAACAATTTCATCGATCGGCTGGTGTTCCAGCGGCTCGAGAAACTGAGGATTGCTCCCTCCGAAACCTGCGACGACGAGACCTTCCTGCGACGCGTCACGCTTGACCTTGCCGCCCGCCCGCCGACGGTGGAGGAATATCACGCCTTCATGAATGACCACGCGGCCGACAAACGCGCCAAGAAGATCGATGCCCTGCTCGCCGGCGAGGACTTCACCGATTATTACACCGCCCTCTGGACCGAACTCTGCCGGGTTGCCAGCCACGACTACACCGGCCGGGCCGATTCGCACAAGCCGGCCAACGCCTTTGTGGCCTGGCTCCGGGAGCAGGTGGCAGCCGACCGGCCCTTCGATGAGGTCGTCGCCGACATGGCGACTGCTGTCGGCAGCACGAACATCGATGGCCAGACGGGCCTCTATACGATGCTGATCCACAATTACAGGCTCGACCCGAAGGTGATGGCTGCCGACTTCTCGCAGCTGTTCCTCGGGGTGCGGATGCAGTGCGCCGAGTGCCACAATCATCCGTTCGACCGCTGGACAATGGATGACTACTACGGGTTTGTCAGCTTCTTCACCTGTGTCAAACGAAAAAAAGGCAGCGACGGCCGGGATCGCCGGGTGATTTTCGACCCGACCGCCGAGCCGGCCAAGCACGCTGTCGACGGCCGGCCCGTCCCCGCCAAACTGCTCGGGGTGGTCGAGCCGGTCGCTGGAAACGGCGATCCCCGCCGGGCTCTCGCCGCCTGGATTCGCGATCCCGGCAACGACCTGTTCAACCGCAACATCGTCAACCGGCTCTGGGCCCATCTCTTCGGTGTCGGCATCGTCGATCCGGTCGATGACTTCCGGG
>CAZIQV010000111.1:0-6538 GCA_964541275.1 uncultured Chitinophagaceae bacterium
CACCGCGGGGGCACAGCCCCCGGGTGGGCCTTGGGGGCCGCCCTCCCGGCGGCCGACAGGTTCACGGCTGCTGGGTCATCCATGGCCCCGGCAGCCTTGGGCCCACCGCGGGGGCACAGCCCCCGGGTGGGCCTTGGGGGCCGCCCTCCCGGCGGCCGACAGGTTCACGGCTGCTGGGTCATCCATGGCCCCGGCAGCCTTGGGCCCACCGCGGGGGCACAGCCCCCGGGTGGGCCTTGGGGGCCGCCCTCCCGGCGGCCGGGAGAAGACACTCCTGACTCTCTAGGCGAAGGCGCCGCCCACCGCATGGTGGGCGGCGTTTTTGCTTTGGGGGCTGCTTCCGGACCTGTCGCCCCTTGAGGTTGGCGCGGCAGATCACGTGGGAATCCCCAGCCGCTGGGCCGGGAACCAAGCACTCCCGGCCGCCCGCGGTCTCTCGCGGGTGTCGTAGCCGATCGTGGTTCGGAAAGCAGGCAGCAGTGGTCGGGTTTGAGCAGGAAAACAAACCAAATGTCAGACCACTGTGAATTTGGGGACTCTGGGAGGTTTCCGTTGATTGTCATCTCGGCCGATCGCTGCTACCGTTTCAATCAGTTTCCCAAGGACGGGCCTCTGGAAAGAGGCATTGGTTGCCCGATGAGCGTTTGGGGTGACTGGTCACACGGAGGAAAACTGCGAATGAACGTTCGGATTGGGCGGACCTTGGCCCGCCTCTTTACCCTGATGGCGGTGGCCGCGCTCGTGCCTGCCACGCCGGCGGCATTCGGCTCGGACGCCTGGGTGACCGACTACGACGACGCCCTCGCCGCGTCGACCCGCACCGGCAAACCGGTGCTCGCGTTGTTCACTGGCAGCGATTGGTGCCCGCACTGCCGGACGCTTGAGCAGCAGGTGCTTTCGACCGCCGCCTTCAGCGAGTGGGCCGAGGAGCACGTCGTGCTGCTGAAGGTCGATCTGCCGGAGTCGGGAATCACCCCCGAGGTCCGCAGTGAGCGGTCGCGGGTCTGCATCAAATATGGCGTCCGAACCTTTCCGACCGTGCTGGTGCTCGATTCCTTTGGCGAGAGGGTCGCCGAGGAAAAGGGTTACCGCGGGTTGCCCGCGACGAACTGGATCAAACGGATGGCGGCCAAAACGCCCGCCCGGCGAAACATGGCCGCAGCCGATACCGCGGTTTTTAGCAGCCTCGGGGCGGCGGTCGACCATGCCCGGGAAAACCAGCGGCCGGTTCTGCTGGTGGTCAGCGGAAGTCCCGAGCAGACAGCCGCGATCCGCTCGGCGAGCCTTGTCAACGATCCTGAGTTTCACGCCCTGACCGAGGAGAGCTTTGTGGTGGCAGCAATGCCTGCCACCACCGCGGACGGCCGGCAGGCCGATGCATCGCTCGAACAGCTGCTCGGAGGGCAGCTTGAGCCGGACGCTGTCGAGGTGATCGTCACCGAAGACGGCGAAACGCCCGTCTTCATGGCCTCTGGCAGCCAGTCGCCCCACCGCATTGTCAGCGGGCTGCGAAGGTTTCTCGTCGCCCGTCAGGCAGCCCGGCGGGCGGGAGTCACCAGACGGTAGGACCTGCGGGCGGCTACCGCTGCGGCGCCAGCGTTGCGAAGCTGGCGGCGGCCGGCAGGTGGTGTTCGGCGGAGCCGCGGTGCGGTGCCGCGACCTGCCCGCGCGGTCGCTGGAGATAGCCGGCGATGCCGCAGCCGCCCAGCGGCAGCAGCGCAAACAGCGGAGCGGCGAGCCAGGGGAGCCAGACCGAACTGAGTTCGGCATCCCGCTGCTCCCGAGCGCTGCAGCAACGGCCAGCCTCGGCCGCTCCGGCAGGCTGCGGCGACCGGCTTCCGCCTACCCGCCAGCCGGTTCGGACAGTTGCCCGGGTGCAACCGCGGTCAGCCTGCTCCGCGGGCGGAGGACGGCGCTGGCTGCGGTCGGAGACCGCGCGACCGGGGGACTTTTTCGCAAGGAACCGCATGCACCCATTCCGTAATGACCCGCCAATTTCGACGATGCCCTCGGGCTGCACGTCTGCTGGGAACCTCGGCGGGAAGGCCCTTGGGGAGATACCGAAACGGTTCACCCCGCGGCAAGTCGAAATCGGGCAGCGGCAGTGGCCGAGGCGGGGCTCGAACCCGCACGGAGATTCCTCTCCACGGGATTTTAAGTCCCGTGCGTCTGCCAGTTTCGCCACTCGGCCCCCGCAAGCAGGCCGATCGTAGTCGGAACCTGCCTGCCGCGGCAAATCGACGCGGCTGCGGTCGACGGACTGGATTCCCGACCGCGGTCGGCGTACGGTCAGGCAGCGGCAGGTGCCGGCGGACGCCCCGCCCGCGGCCGGAACGTGGAGGAATTGGGATGGAGATGGAAGCGGCGGGCGATGCGGCGGCCGCCCTGCCCGGCATCGACGGGTTTCTCGGCAGCCGGGCCTCCCTCGGCATGGATGTCGTGCTCGTCGGGCTCTTCGCCCTGCTGCCGGTACTGGCGGTGAGCATCGTCGCGGTTCGACAGGGCCGCTACCGACTCCACAAGCTGCTGCAGTCCTTCATCGTGGCGGCGTTGCTCGCCGCCATCGCGATCTTCGAAATTGACATCCGGCTGTTTAGTGACTGGCGAATCCGGGCGGCTCCGAGCGACTTCTGGCCCGTCGGCGTCGGTGTCGCGCTTGGGATTCACCTCGTCTTCGCCGTCTCCAGCCTCGTGCTTCTGCTGTGGGTCTTCATTGCGGCCCTGCGGGCCTTCCCACAGCCGCCCGTGCCGGGTCCCCACAGCACACGGCATCGCTTCCTGGCCCGGTGGGCCGCTGCCGACCTGCTGGCGACGGCATTCACCGGCGGGGTCTTCTACTGGCTTGCATTCGTGTAGCGGCACAGGCCAATCCCGCCAAAGTAGAGAGCGGCCAGCGGTGCCGCCAGAAACAGCATGCTGTAGGGGTCGGCCGGCGTCAGGATCGCCGCCGTAATGCAGATCACCACCAGCGCGGTCCGCCACTGGCTGGTGAACGTCTCGGATTCGACGATGCCGAGCCGGTCGAGGAAGACCATCACCAGCGGCAGTTGAAACCCGAGCCCGAAGCCGACCGGCAGAATCAGGACAAAGCTGAGCCATTCGCTGATCCGCGGATCGGGGTCGAGGCCGAGCCATTCGTTGAAGGCCAGCAGGTACGAAAGCACGAAGTCGAACACGAAAAAAAAGGCAAGGCCGACCCCGGCGAGAAACAGCCCCGTGCTGACCGGGAGGAACAGGTGCACCAGCCGCTTCTCGTGCGGGTAAAGGCCGGCGGCGACGAAGGTCCAAAGCTGGTAGAGAATCCACGGCCCCGCCAGCACAAAGCCGACGAGCAGCGCCGCCTTGACGTAGATGCCGAAGGCTTCCTGAGCGCTGAGCGTCGTGATGCTCACCCGACTGTCGCGGGCCAGCGGCTGCCAGAGCAGAATCGGCTCCAGCGATTCAAGATCGAACGGTTTTTCCGCCGCTGCCGGCCGCTGGCGGCCGGGTAGCCGACCGGGGTGCACCTCCCGGAGGTCAAACGACAGACCGTGTCGCTCGACGGCATCGACGACCTCGGAGCGGGTATAGGGCAGCGTCGCCCCGCCAGCCCGCCGCGGCTGCCAGGCGTCGAAGGCCTCGATGGCCCGCTCGGTGTAGTAGTCGCCGAGGGCCCGCCGCAGCGGAGACTCAATCAGGTGGACCACCGGCTTGGCGACAAAAAAGCCGATCACAACCCCCACAACCAGCCCAATCCCGCCCCGAATCAGACAGGCCCGCAGTTCCTCAAGGTGCTCGCCGAAGGTCATCGTGGAACCTTCGAACAGATCGTCATCGTCGACGGGAATGACAGCGGTCATGTCGGGTACTGGGGACAGGCGGAAGCGGAGGCACCGAAAACCGATCGATTCAATCCTGTTAAGCGTACCAGCCAAAATCACACCTGCTCGGCAAGGCAGGCCGCTCCCGGGGGAAGGCGGGCAGAAGCCCAAGGCGGCGGCAGTCTCCGGCATGGCTCGACCTGCCAAAGCGACTGACGCGGACCCTGTCCGACCCGGCCGCAATCCCGAAGGCGGGGCTCTCCCGGTCTCGCCGCCGCATTCGCCGACGAGTCCCGCGCGGGAAGGGCCGCTAAGCTACCGGGATGGGAAATCTTCTGGAGCCTCTGGCGGGGCGTTGCCGGCACTGGCAGCCGTGTCGCCGCCCCTTCGCTGGCGAGCGGTTCTCGGGCGTGCAGCCGGTGTCGCGCTATCTCGCCGTCGTGGTCCTTGGCGGTCCGCTGGCGATCGGCCCGCTGGTTCCTGCAGTCCGAGCCGCTGCGGCATCGCGGCAGGCGGCGCTGCTCGAACAGGGCTGGTTCAGCCGGGCCCGGCAGCTGGCCGCCACGGCGGCTGAACGGACCGAGATCGCCGCTGCCATCGCGGCGGTCGATGCGGCGAACGGTGAGCGATCGGCCGCGGTGGCAAACACCTCACGCTGGCAGGTCGCCTGGAATCGGTCCGGGGCGGTCGCGGGGCCCGTTGCGGTCGATCACTGCGTCGCCGGGCTGAGTTCGGGAGGAATCGATCTGTTCGCGGTCGACACCGGCCGCCGCGTCTGGGGCGCGGGGCCCGACGGGGGCGGGCCGCTGTTTCCGAGGCTGCCGCCACCCCTGCGGCAATCGCTGCCGGGGCCCGGGGCTGCCGGCTCCATCGCGGTGGCCGCCGGCCGGCTGTTCGGGCTGATCGACCCGCCGATGCCGGGCCGCGGCGGTCTCCTCTTGGTCGCGATCGATCTCGCCCCGGCGGCGGAGGGTCGCGTTGCCTGGACGAAGCGGCTCGCACCGGGGACGCTTGCCGCTCCCGCCGGCTTGGCGGCCACGGCCGACTCGTGCTTTGTCGCGACGGTTGACCCGGCGGGGCAGGGGGTCGGGTTGCTCGCGGTCGCCGCCGCCGATGGCGGTGTCCGCTGGCAGCAGTCGTGGAGCCTGCCGGTTCCCGATCAGCGGGCTGATCCGGTGATCGTGACCCCGCTGCAGCATCTCGTCACGGTGGCTCCCGGCGGCGGGATGCTGGTTGGTGTCGAGGCGGCAAGCGGCCGGCGGCAATGGCAATCTCGCCTCCCGGCGGCGGCCGCCGATTCGTCGCCAGCGGACCGCACCGACGCGGTCGCCGCGACCGCCGACCGGCTCGTCGTGATTCGCCGACCGGCCGGTCGGCCCGGCCCGCCAAAGCTGATGCTGGTCGATCCGCTCGACGGTCGGCCTGCCGGGGGCTGGTTGCAGCCGGCGGTCGACGCTGCCGGGCTCGACTTCGGGCCGCCGGTGGTCCGCTGGGCAACGGTCGTCTGGCCGGTCCTCGGCGACGCGGCCCGCCCGCCGCCGACGGTCTTGATCGCGGACCTGCCGCCGGCGGCCGCGTCTCCGTCCGAGGCCGCCACATTCACCGCCCGGCTGGTTCCGGTCGTCGACCGGCCCGCCGCTGCCCCGGCGGCGCGGCCGCGGGGGCCGCGTCTCGTTGTCAGAGCCCAGGAACAATTCTGGGGCCTTGAGCCGGGAACCGTCGCCCCGGCTCCCGCGGTAGAATCCGAGGGTCCCTGACTCGACCCGACCATGCCAATCGCAAGTTCACCGCCAGACACCCGCCAGGCTGCCGCGGCAGTCGCGACCGTCCACAGCCTTGCGGAACGTCTGCGCGAGGCGATCGCCCCCGCAGTGGTCGGCCAGCGGCAGGTTGTCGAGCATCTGCTCGCCGGGCTGCTTTGCGGCGGACATTGCCTGCTCGAGGGTGTGCCGGGGCTCGCCAAGACGCTGATCGTCAAATCGCTGGCCGCCGCGATGGCGATCGATTTCGGACGCATTCAGTTCACTCCCGATCTCCTGCCGGCAGACATCCTCGGCGGCGACGTGCTGACAGAGACCGCGGCGGGCCGGCGGCTGGAGTTTCTGCCCGGGCCGGTGTTTCACAACGTGCTGCTGGCCGACGAGATCAACCGGGCGCCGCCAAAGACCCAGGCGGCGCTGCTCGAGGCGATGCAGGAGGGACAGGTGACCGTCGGCGGCCGGCGTCATCCACTGCCCGATCCTTTCTTCGTGCTCGCCACCCGCAACCCGATCGAACAGGAGGGCACCTATCCGCTGCCGGAGGGGCAACTCGACCGATTTCTGTTGCTCGTGCCGATCGATTACCCGCCGCGGGACGATGAACTTGAACTGGTCCGGCGGACGACCGGGCCGGAAACGGCGGTCGTCAAGCCGGTGATCGCCCGGCAGACGCTCTGCGAGTGCCGCCAGACGGTGCGGCTGATCCCGATCGCCGAACCGCTGCTTGAACGGGCTGTCGGCCTTGTGCGGTCGAGCCGGCCGGGCGACCCGTTGGCTCCCGCCTGGATTGAGCAGCTGGTGCAGTTCGGCGGCGGCCCCCGAGCCGCCCAGGCGGTCGTGCTGGTGGCCAAGGCTTTTGCTGCAATCGCCGGCCGTCCCTGCGTCGGGCTGGAAGATCTCCGCCGGGCGGCTGGGCCGGTGCTGCGGCATCGGTTGCTCCTTTCGTTCGCTGCCGTCGCCGACGGCCTCACCCCAGCG
>CAZIQV010000112.1:0-3783 GCA_964541275.1 uncultured Chitinophagaceae bacterium
CCGGCAGGTCGCTGTACTCAACGACCCGGGTGACGCCGTCCTGAACCACCACCACGCCGACCCGTTCGGCCGGGTCGGTTTTGGCGACGACCTGGGTTGTGACATCGGCGTCGGAAAGCCGGTGGTGCCCGAGGAACTCCGGGTCGATCGACCGGGCAAGCGGATTGTCGACCTGGAAGGTGACGACCGTGTCGATGCCCCGCCCGGCAAACCAGTCGAGACCGCCGCTGCCGGCCAGCGCCCCGAGCATGCCGCCGTGACCGTCGGGGGCGACCGCCACCCGATCCGGGGCATCGAGCAGCAGCTTTCCGGTGCCGGCGTCGATCGCCGGCAGGGTTCCCTGGCGGAAGATCCAGACCGCGTCGGGGTCGAGTCCACAATAACGACGCTGCTCGAGGAACTCCCGGGTGGCGGCATCGGTTGCACCGCTGGTCATGATCGCCAGCGGGACCGGTCTTCCGTACCGCTTGGCGACGGCTGCAAGCCGGCCGAGCAGCAGTTCAAACAGGCTCGCCCCCGAAACCGGCCCGATCGGAAAGGTCCCTTTCGGCCCGTCAAAACCGAGCCGGGTTCCCTGGCCACCGGCCATCAGCACCGCCCCGACGCTCCCCGCCGCCAGCATCTCGCGGCCGGCGGCGATTGCCGCCCCGTCGTCACCATCAAGCTGGTGACAGTGAGGCGTGCTCGCCCGCTCGAGGCTCAGCGGCGGGGGCGACGCTGCGGCACCGCGGTCGGCGGCAAGCCGGCGGCAGACGGCAATCTGGGACCAGTCGAGGCGCTGAAGCTGCGCTTGCAGGCGGCTCCGGCCGGGGGCGTCGAGGCGGTCCCAGAATGCCAGCAGCTGCGGCTGGCCAGCCGACTCAACGAGGTCCAACAGCGGGGCAGGCGGGGCGGGCATGCGTTCGGTTTGGTTGCGTGTCAGAGGGAGACGGGACCACTCAGCCGCGGACCCAGTGCCAGAGGAGGAAGCAGAGCAGCGGGAAGCCGATGAAAATCAGCCCGTAGGTGAAAATCGTCGTCCAGGCATGTTCAGGCCAGCGTGCCATCGGTCAGGTCGCCTCCGGTGCAGGGGAGGAACGCGGCGAGTGGGCGACCGGCTGGCTGACCTCAAGGGCGACCGGGATCGAGACCGGCTCGTCGGCCGGATCCTCGACGCGGCACTCCACCCGGACCCCCCAAGGAAGCACCTCGGCGGCGGTGACCGCCACTTCGAGGGCGTCAAAGTCGGTCGTCACCGACACCTCGGGAACGATGGGAAAGGCTGGACAAAAGCCGATGTGGGCCGTCGCCAAGCGGCTTGCCGCCGCCAGGCTCAGCACCAGTTCGCCGCGGAGGTGCTCCCGCCCATCGGGCAGCCGGTACCGCTCCTGCCACTGCAGGCGTTCGCCCGCGAGCGGCCCCGTCCGGCAGCCAGCCGCCGCCGTGGCCCGCGGCACTGGCGGAGGATCCTGCCGCCGCGGTCGCAGCCGGAGCAGCGGCAGTCGTGTTGCGGGAATTCGCCACCGCGGGAAACCGGGGCGGGCAAGGCCGACCACAGCCCCCAGCATCAGCACCCCGGTGGCCGCGGCAGTGGACGGTGCCACCGCAAACAGCCCCAGCCCTCCGAGCATCGCCAGCAGGCAGCAGCGGGCCAGCATTCCGGGAGGGCCCGGGCTTCGCCCGACTCCGCGGGCCCGATCGCTCAGCAGCACGAGGCCGGCGCCTGCCAAAGCGGCTGCGACAATGGCCGGAAACCAGGGCGGGTCGCTCAGCCCCCCGACGAGCCGGCGGCTGGCCACGATCGCGGCTGCCCCGATGAGTGTCCCGAGGGCAAGCCAGCCGGCGAGGCGGATCGCCAGCGGTCCGAATTCGGCCATCCCGAGCGGCCGCTCCGGCATCCTCGAGGCGGTCGGTTGCCAGGTCGCCGCAGCCATCGCGTCTCACGCAAGAGGATTCTGGAAGGCAGGCCCGCAGGGGGGACGATCAAGCCATCCGACCGGCCGCAAGCCCGCTGAGCGTTTTGGCAGCTGCAAACGGCGAACAAGGCGACGGCTGGCTCCCCTGCAGGATTGCGGAACGGCCGCGGTCCGGTCGGCTCTGCCGGCGGCGGTCAGCCGGCGGCGGCGGCGGTTCCGGCGGCTTCGGCCAACGCAGCTGCCTTGTCGGTTTTCTCCCACGGGAACTCGTCCCGACCAAAGTGCCCGCCGGCCGCCGTCCGCCGAAAGATCGGCCGTCGCAGGTCGAGGTGGTCGATGATTCCCCGCGGCGTCAGGGGGAAGTTTTCGCGAATCAGTTCGCAGAGCCGCTCGTCTTCGACCTTGCCGCTGCCGGCGGTGTCGACATGCACGCTGACCGGTTCGGTGACGCCGATCGCGTAGGCGAGTTGCACCTCGCAGCGGTCGGCCAGACCCGCGGCCACGATGTTCTTCGCCACGTAGCGGGCCATGTAGGCGGCGCTGCGGTCGACCTTGGTCGGGTCCTTGCCGGAGAAGGCACCGCCACCGTGCCGGCCCCAGCCGCCGTAGGTGTCAACGATGATCTTGCGGCCGGTCAGGCCGGCATCGCCGTGGGGACCGCCGACAACGAACCTGCCAGTCGGATTAATATGGTAGGTGATGTCGCTGGTGTCGAGATCGGTTGGAAGTTCGGGCTTGATGATCTTTTCGATGACGTACTGCTGAATTTCTTCGTTGCTGACCTCAGGAGCATGCTGGGTCGAAACGACGATCGTGTCGATCCGCACGGGCTTGTCGCCGTCGTATTCGACGGTGACCTGGCTCTTCGAGTCGGGCCGCAGCCAGTCAACGTCGCCCTGCAGCCGCGCTTCGGCGAGCCGGTTGAGAATCCGGTGCGACAGGGCGATCGGCAACGGCATCAATTCGGGCGTGTCGGTGCAGGCGTAGCCGAACATCAGCCCCTGGTCGCCGGCGCCGATGTCCTTGCCTTTGGCTTCGTCTTCGTTGACGCCCATGGCGATGTCGCCGCTCTGCTTGCCGACGGCGACGAGCACTGAGCAGGTGTCGGCGGCGATGCCCATCTCGGCGTCGGTGTAGCCGACCTCGCGGATGACATCACGGACCACCTTCTGGTAGTCGATCGTGCCTCGGGAGGTGATCTCACCGGCGATTACGGCGAGGCCGGTGGTGACGAGGGTCTCGCAGGCAACGCGGCTCTGGGGATCCTGCGCCAGATAGGCGTCGAGGATGCCATCGGAGATCTGGTCAGAGAGTTTGTCCGGGTGCCCCATGCTGACCGATTCGCTGGTGAAGAGATATTTGCCGTGCGCCACGTTCGATGCCTCGTGCGAAAAAGAAAAGTCGACCTGCCGAGCGAACCAGCCAGTTACCGCCACGCTCACGAGGCCGCAGTATCCCGTTTTTCACACCGGCCGACAACCGGCGGCAGGGAATTGCCCGCGAGGAGTTCCAGGAGGCGTTCGCAGGTCAGACTGGTACCGCCGCGGTTGCGGTCGACGACTCCTCGCGCCCGGGTCCCGAGGCCGGCGGCGTAGCCGGGGTCAGCGAGGCAGCGGCCCACGAATGCGGTCAGGGCAGCCCCGTCGGCGACCACGGCGACCGCGTCGGCAGCACGCAATTCAGCGACTTCGGTCCGAAAGTTCCGGGTGTGCGGGCCGATGCAGACCGCCGCTCCGTAGGCGGCCGGCTCGATCATGTTCTGCCCGCCCCGCGACCCGTCGAGGCTGCCGCCGACGAAGGCGACGGTGGCGGCGCCCCACCACGAGGCCAGCTCCCCGGTGACGTCGACCAAGAGAATGTCGAACGCCCCGCCGGCCTCACCGAGCTG
>CAZIQV010000112.1:3793-6481 GCA_964541275.1 uncultured Chitinophagaceae bacterium
CCTCGTGGATCCGGAACTCGTCGCCGAGATGGCGCCGCAGCCAGCGGATGCCGGTCGCGTCGGCTGCGGCCAACCGCTGCGACAGCCAGCCGGCCAGGCCGGAAGCTCGCTCGGCGTGTCGCGGAACCAGGATCAGCCGCAGGTCGGGATGCCGCGGCCGGAGGGCGAGAAAGCTGGCGACGGCGAGGGCCTCCTCCGGTTCCTGGGTGCTCCCGGCCAGCAGAACCGGTGTCTCCGCAGCGAGGCCCGCGAGCTGTCGCAGCCGGCGGACCGGCTCGGACTGCCGGTCGCCGCCGACCCCGTCGAACTTCAGCGAGCCGACAGCGACCACCGCCGCCGCCCCAAGGGCGGTGAACCGGTCGGCATCCTCCTGCGACCGGGCCAGCACCAGGCTCACCTGCGAGAGCATCGCCGCGGCGAGCGGACGGACCCGGCAAAAGCCGCGAAAACTCCGCGGGCTCATCCGCCCGTTGACGACGGCCACCGGCAGGCCGCGGCAGGCGGCTGCGGCGAGCAGGTTGGGCCAGAGTTCGAGTTCGCCAAGGACGAGCAGGTCGGCGTCAACCTGCCGCACAACCCGCCCGACGGCCCAGCTGAAATCGAACGGGCAGGGGAAGACCCGGTCGGCCCCGAAGCGTTGGGCGGCGACGTCGAGGCCGGTGGTGGTCGAACTTGAGACAACGCAGTCGACCCTGAAGCCTGCGTCGCAGGCCTGTTTCGAGAGTTCCCGGGCCACCGTCGCGAGCAGTTGGACCTCGCCGACGCTCACCCCGTGCAGCCAGATTCGTCGGCTTCCCGGCGGCCGCGGCGGGACCGAAACCCGGCCGAGAAACCGGGCCCCGGGGGCGGCCACCGGACGGCCTCCGCCCAGCCGCCGCCAGAGCACCCAGGGCAGCGCGACGGCGGCCACCAGCAGATAGCCGAGATCGAGGGCCCGTGGCAGCACCGCTCACCCCGTCGGCAGGCTACGGGTCGAGCGGGCGCAGCAGTTTTTGTATTTTTTGCCGCTGCCGCAGGGGCAGGGGTCATTGCGGCCCACCTTTTGGCCGACATTGCGGATCGGCTGCACGGGGCCGGCGTCGCTGCGGTCGGCCGCCGAGAGTTCCCCCGGATCGAGGGCTGCAGCCGTCGGCGAGTCCTCGTGAATCGCAGCCGTCTCCTGCCAGGTGCTGCGGAGGGCGTCGTCCTCGACCTGTTCGATGCGATAAACGATGTCGACAACCCGCTCGTCGATGCCCCGCCACATCAGATCGAAAGTCCGCATGCCCTCGCGTTTGTACTCGACCTTGGGGTCGACCTGGGCATATCCCCGGAGGCCGACGCTGCTGCGCAGGTGGTCCATCGCCAGCAGGTGGTCCTTCCAGGCGTTGTCAAGAATCTGCAGCAGCACCGCCCGCTCCATCCGCTGCATCTCGTCGCGGGGGGCGTCCGGCTGGTCGTGCCGCCACCCGCTGGCGACGACCAGCCTCTGCTTCAAGCCATCGAGGTCGGTGGCGGCGACGGCGGCTTCGTCAAGATTCGGATCGAATCGCTCGCGGGCCCAGGCGAGCAGACCCTCGCGATCGAGCCGCCGGGACCCGTCGGGCTGGCGGCCGGCGAAGTGAGCCAAGCCGACGAGCACCGGATACTCGACCTCCCGCTGCCGGTAGGCCTCGCGGGCCTTCTCCCGGACGAGAACCTGAAACGCCTCCGGGTCGGGATCACCGGCGGAAAATTCCTCCAGCTCTGCATCGGTGAGTTCGACGCCAAACCGCCAGTCAGTCCACGCCCGCGCCGAGCGGAGCCCGAAGTCGGCCGCGAGAAATTTCGCCCCTTCGGCCAAATCGGCCTTTTCGATCGCCTCAGCCGCCCGTTGTTGGAGCCATTCCGACACGTCTTCGCGGCCCACCCGCTTGAGATCCCGGTCGTTGACCGACAGCTTCCAGCGAGCATTGGCGAAGCTTGCCAGCGCCGACCAGTTCCACTCGCTCTGGTCCTCGGTGTCCGGAAGATTCTCTTCGACCGCCTCGAAGATCTGGGCTTCGGCCTGCCGGGTCGCCTGGTCGTGGGCCAGTCGAATCGCCTCGTCTGGGCTGAGCCCCCGAAAGTCAGCCGCATCGAGTTCGCAGGCGAGCTGTGACGAAGCCCAGCCGGCGAAGGTCTGGGCTCCGTAGTCGCGGTCGAGAAAGCTGCCGACATGCTGATCGATCTGCCGGTCGACCATCTCGAGGATCAGCTCGCGGCACTGGCTGTCCCGGTCGGCAGGCGTCCCGTCGCTTGCCGGTCGGCCGTCGAGAATCTGCTGCCGGAAGCCGTAAACTCGCTTCCGCTGCTCGTCCATCACCTCGTCGTACTCGAGCAGATTTTTGCGAATCTCGAAGTTCCGCTCCTCAACCTTCTTCTGCGCCGCCTCGACCCGGCGGGTGACCATCCGGCTCTCAATCGCCTCGCCATCCTGCATGCCGAGCCGGGTGAGGATGTTCTTGACCCATTCACCGGCGAAGATTCGCATCAGGTCGTCTTCGAGCGACAGATAGAACCGGCTGCTGCCCGGGTCCCCTTGCCGGCCGCAGCGGCCGCGAAGCTGAAGGTCGATCCGCCGCGATTCATGCCGCTCGGTCCCGATGATCTGCAGGCCTCCCATCCCGCGAACCTTCTCGCCCTCGGCCTTCATGTTCTCGCGGCCGGCGATCTCGTCGATGAGGCCGT
>CAZIQV010000113.1:0-6456 GCA_964541275.1 uncultured Chitinophagaceae bacterium
AAAAAAGCGGGCGGGCTCGGCTCACTGTTGGCCGCCGGCAGCCGCGGCAGTCTCAAGCGACTTGTCGCCTCAGGAAAGGCGGCCGAGGCGATCAAGACCGGCATCGGTGTGCTCAAGGGCAACCCCTCCGACACCAGCTGCCTGCTCGGCCTCGCTGATGCCTGCCGGGCCCTAGGCTGCCAGGAGACCGAGGGGCTGTTTCTGCGGCGGGCGCTCGATGTCGCCCCCCGCGACCCGAGCGTCAACAAACAGTGTGCCGCCTACATGGAGCGGCTCGGACAGTACAACCAGGCGATCGCGTGCTGGCAGCGAATTGCGGAGGTCAAGGGGGTCAAGGAAGAGGCCCAGCGGGAAATCGGCCGCCTCAGTGTCGAGAAGACCCGGAACGATCTCGACAACCGGGGTGGGAAATCGCCGACGGCAGCCCCCGGTGAGCCGCCGCTTGAGGTTCTGCGGCGGCGGCTGGCGGAGGTTCCGACCGACTCTGAGGCCGCCTTCGAACTGGCCGATCTGCTGGAACGCGAAGGGACGATCGAGGAAGCCGAACAGGTGCTCAGCGACGCGTTGGCGGCCTCTGGCAACGATCTCAAGGTCCGCGAGCATCTCGAAGACAGGCAGGTTCGCTGGGCCAAACGGCGGCTGATGCTGGCCGAGAAACAGCTTGCCGCCGCCGACGGCGAGGCCCAGCGGGAAACGGTCAGCCGGCTGCGGCGGGCCTTGCTGCAGCAGGAGATCGAGATCTACGCGGCGCGGAACGACCGATATCCGGAGAATGCCGCCTGGAAGTATGAGCTTGCCCTCCGGCTGAAGGCGATCGGCAGCTACGCCGAGGCGATCAAGCATTTTCAAGAGGTGCTGCTCGACGCCCGGCGGCGGGGGGCTGTCGCCCTGGAACTTGGGGAATGCTTCCAGAAAATCAAACAGTATCCCCTGGCGATGCGGAACTATCAGTCGGCGCTTGAGCATCTCGGCGACCGGGAAATGGAACTCCGCAAGCGGGCGCTTTATCGTGCCGGAGTGCTCGCTGCTGCGCTCAAGGACCGAGACGCCGCCCAGAAGCACCTCTCGACGCTGGCGGAGCTCGATTTCGGCTACCGCGACGTCGCCGCCCGGCTCGAGAAGATCAACGCCGATGCGGTCTGACCGGCCGGAAAAAGGGCACCGCGACCGACGGTGGAGGCCGGCCGCTGGTGTCGACCGCTCGGGTTGGGTATATTTCGGGGTCTGTCGGGAGCACCGGCTGGTTGTGACAGGCGACCCGCCGCTATCGGTCCTTGAGCCGATTGCAGCACCCTTTTTTCTCCACATTTTGTTTGCCTCAGGAAACCAACGACATGCCCCATTCGGCGAGTGCCAAAAAGAGGCTGCGGCAGAATCTCCGGAGTCGGGATCGCAACCGGGCGGCCAAGTCGGCGATCAAGACATCGATCCGCAATGTGCTTGCCGCTCTTCAAGACAACGACATTCCCGCCGCTCGAGAACACTTCCGCACCGTTGCCAAGCGGGCCGACCGGGCGGCCTCGGCCAACACGATCCACCGCAACAAGGCAGCCCGGATCAAGTCACGGCTGTCGAGCCGAATTCTCAAGGCAGCCCGGGTGGAGGGCGGCTGAGCGTGGGACGGGCTCATGGGACAGGGCTCATGGGACAGGGCTCAGCGGAGTCCGCTCAGTCCAGCGCGTCCCAGGCGACCGCGGCGGCTTCAAAAACCGGCCCCTCGATACAGGTTCTCCGGTAGTCCCAGCCGCCTGCGGCATCGCGAATCGGGGCGACACAACTGAAGCAGATGCCGACGCCGCAGGCCATCGGTGTCTCCAGTGAAACCTGGCAGCCGATGCCCCGCTCGGCAGCCCAGCCAGCGACGGCGGCCAGCATGCCCTCCGGGCCGCAGCAGGCGATCGCGGTCTTGGTTCCCGCCGCAAACCCGTCCCGAGTCTCGAGCGTGTCGAGGAGATCGACAACCGTTCCCCGGGTGCCGGCGGAGCCGTCGAGGGTTGCCAGGTTGACGGCGAGCCCCGCCTGCTCAAAGTCTTCGACATGGCCGAAGACGCGGCCGTCTCGGCCGCCCCAGCAGAACGTCGCCCGACACCCTGGGTTGGCGGCCAGCCAGGCTCGACCAAGCATCAACAGCGCCGTCTGGCCGATCCCGCCGGCCACCAGCACGAGCTGCGTGGCGGGTGGCAGCGAGAATCCGTTGCCCAACGGCCCCCAGAGGGTCAGTTCGTCACCCGGACGCAAGGCGGTCGCCGCGGTGGTGAACTTGCCCGCCACGGAATAGACGAAATCGGCATAGCGGAGCGGTCCTCCGGCAGCTCCGGCGGTCTGCCGCTGCCAGCTGGTCGGCTCGGCGAGGGATCCGAAGGTGTCATAGACCGCCAGCGGCCGGGCCAGCAGTGGATCGTGACGGTGCGGAATGCGAACCATCGCAAATTGGCCCGGCCGGGCCGCCGCGGCCAGCGTCGGGCAGTCGAGCCGCAGCCGCCACATGCTCTCAGCGATCGGCTGATGGGCGACGATCGGGACGGTAACGGAGCAGGCGACGGTCGATGTCGGATCGGTCGGCAGCACAGATTGACTTCGGTGAAATTGACTGCGTTGAAAGATGACTCACGGCCCGTGAAACGAGCCGTCAACGGACCGGGTCGGGGCTTCGAGCGGGAAGCGCTCTGTCGGGATCAACGCCGACACCCGCTCAGAGTATAGAGCGGGTCGTCGGCGCGGCGGGCGGCAACGCCGCCCACACCACCAACACCGGACCGCCGCCGGCGGAGGGCTCCCGCGGGGCGAAGGTCGGGGCGGCTTTCCCCGGGGAACCATTGGTCGCTCAGGCTTCCCCGATCAGCCCGAGGCGGGACGGCGTCCCGACCGCCGCCAGGTCGAGGCTTTGCCGGGACGCTTGCGGGGTCTGGTGGCCTTCCGGGCCTGCGATCCCGCCGCACCGCTGCGGGATCCCTGCTGCCGTCTGCCCGCAGCGACCGGTCGACGGCCGCGGCCGCCGGCCGGCGGCCGAGCCGATCCGACCGCGGCGAAGGCGTCGCGGCGAAGCTGTTCGATTTCCTCCCAGCTGAGTCGTCGCCACTGCCCTGGCAGCAGGTTGCCGAGGCTGAGGTCACCGACAGCGATCCGCTTGAGTTGCTGCACCTTGTGCCCGAGGGCGGCGAGCATCCGCCGAATCTCCCGGTTGCGGCCCTCGTCGAGCACCATTTCCAGAACGGTGCTCTGCTTGTGCCGCGAGCGGACCGTCACCCGCTTGGCATGCACGTTCGCCTCGGCGAGGGCGATGCCCTGCCTCAGGCTGTCGACCGCCTCGGGCGTTGGCAGGCCGGCAACCTGGACGAGATACCGCTTTTCAACGCCGTATCGCGGATGGGTGAGAAGGTTGGCCAGCTCGCCATCGTTGGTGACGAGGATTAGCCCTTCGCTGGTGCGGTCGAGTCGGCCGATTGGAAAGAGCCGGCGGTCCGGTGGCACCATGTCGATCACGCGGGGCCGCCCGGTCGGGTCGTAGTTGGTGCTGACGACGCCGACCGGCTTGTTGAGCAGATAGACCACCCTCCGGGGGTTCGGCAGCCGCTCGCCATCGACCCGGATCTGCTGGGTGAGCGGGTCGACCCGGGTTCCAAGCGTGGTAACAACCTCCCGGTCAACTTCGACCCGGCCCGCGGCGATGAGGTCCTCACAGGCCCGCCGGCTGCCGATGCCGGCTGCCGCAAGCACCTTTTGGAGCCGCTCAAGGCCGTCTTCGCCCGCTGCTGCCCCGCCGCTGGTCGCACCGCCCTTCGGCCGCCGGCCACCCGCCGCTGGGGCTTTCGGTGGGCCGACCGGCCGCGGGGGGGTGGCTGAGGCCCGGGACCGGTTTGCTGCCGGCTGGCGGCGGGGGCGTGGCGGCACGGGTGCGTTCAGAAAGGGCTGGATGGGAGCTGGAGCGGGACCGAATCTCGTGCCCTGCATCGTACGCCGGGGCGACCGCGAGAAAAAGGGTCGCCCTCAGCGGCCCTTCGCCCACCAGCGCGACCGCTTCACCTCGGGCACCGGGTCGGCGAAATCGCGGGGCCGGGCGCCGTCCATCAGGGGCATCCGGAGGGCCGCCGGCGCGATATCGTCCTGCAGGTACGGGTCGAAGCGGACCGCCCGGTTTCGTTGTGAGGCCGCCGGCCCCGGTTCAAGCCAGTCGGGCCGACCAAGCGATGAGCAACCGGCGGTCACCAGGAACAACGCGGCAACGAGGCAGCGGGCGGTCGGCATGGCGGTCGCTCCAATGGGCCGGGCGGTGCGGATGATAGCAACCCGGCAGTCGATCGGGAGCTTAGGGACCGGCGGCTGACCGCCCAACAGCGAAATTCCGCCGTCGGCCGAGGACGAGCGTTTCCGGGATCAAACAAACGCGGTTTCCCGCAGCCTGCGGTCCAGGCCCTGCGGCGGTTTTTTCCCGGTTGCCGCACTCCCGCACCAGCGAAAGCCGCTCCGGAACTCGCAGAAGGCGAGATGGCCCCCCGGCACCCACGCGCGCGTTGTCCGCTCCCCATTCGATTTCCTGCCGTCGTATGTGCCAGCCTAGCCGGCAGGAACAGTCACCCGCAGCAGTTGGCTGCGGCCGCTGCGGTCGGGCTGGCAGGTGAGCGTCTGGGGGTCCAGCGAGGCCGGCAGCAGCAGGCAGTCGCCCCGGCCGAGAGGCGGCAGGTTCCAGCGGGCCGGCAGGCTGACTTCGCCGGCGAGCACGGCGAGGAATTCACAGCCCCCCGCTCCGGTTGTCCAGGAATCACCAGGGTTGACCTCGGCAAAGCCGAAATAGTCGCAGGCGACGAGCTTCCAGACAGCCGGATCGTCGGTCGGCTGTTTTGCCGCCGCCGTGACCGGCCCGCTGCAGCGAGCGGCGGCAAGGCCCTCATCGAGGTGAAGCGGCCGGGGGCGGCCGTCGGCATCGAGGCGATTCCAGTCGAAAAGCCGAAACGTGACATCGCTCGACTGCTGGATTTCGGCGACAACCAGGCCCGCCCCAATCGCGTGGACGGTACCGGCCGGGATGAAAATGCAGTCACCGGGCCGCGGCTCGATCGCGTGGAGCACTTCGGCGCAGCGGCCGGAGGCAATCGCCGCGGCCAGGTCCGCTCGGTCGATGCCCTCACGGAGGCCGGCGTAGATCCGGCTGCCCGGTTCTGCCTCAATGACGTACCAGGCTTCCGTCTTGCCCCGGTCCGGCGGCGTGCGGCAGCCGGCGGCCGCATCGTCGGGGTGAACCTGAACCGAAAGCACCTTGTGGGCGTCGAGAAACTTGAACAGCAGCGGAAACGATTGGGGCTCGCTGCTGCCGCCGAGCAGTTCGGCGGGGTGCTGCCGGAGCAGGTCGCCGAGGCTCCGACCCTCAAGCGGTCCGGCTCGCACGACGCTCTGGTCCTCCCCGCGGTCGACCAGTTCCCACGATTCGGCATAGGGTTCGTCCCGATCGAGGTGCCGTCCGAGCAGTCGTTCAAACCGGCGGCCACCCCAGAGGTAGTGGCGGTAGCGGGGGGCAAAAATCAGCGGTGGAAGCATTGGTCGCTCGCGGACAAAAAAGGGCTGCTACGGGCTGCCGTGGTCGTCAGAATCGGCGGCCGGCCGGCGATCCGTCAAGCGGAGCCGTAGCCCTCGAGAATCCGCCCGATCCCGAACAGGCAGACTGATACGACCAGCAGCATCAGCATCTGGCTCGGGCGGATCGAGTCGTTGAGTTGCAACACGATGGCGACCGCCGGAACGATCAGGCCCAGCCGTTGGCTGAGTTGTCCGATGACCCGCATCTTGCCCTCTTCTTCCGGTCGATTGCTGTCGCCAATGCCAGCATATCCTGCCGGCCCAGCGGCGGCAGCCGGGGGTTGCCAGGCCCGAGGAGTCGGCGATACTCCTGGCAGCAGTTCTTTTCCCAGCGTCACCGTTTTCGCAGCAGGAGCATCCCATGCCGACCACCCGTCCCGGCGCCGTAACGTTCAAAGGTAGCCCCCTCACCCTCGTTGGCGACGCCGTGGCTGTCGGTTCCGCGGCGCCGGAGTTTGACGTGGTGGCCTATGGTTCTGAGGGGATGCAGCACATCACGAAGGCCGACCTGAAGGGCAAGCCGGCGCTCATCAGCGTGGTGCCCTCCCTCGATACGCCGGTTTGCCAAGTTCAGACCAAGACCTTTACCGGCAGGTTGGCGGCCCTCGGCGACAGGGTCACGGCGCTCACGGTCAGCCTCGACCTTCCCTTTGCCATGAACCGGTTCTGCGGTGCCGAGTCGATCACCGGCATGAAGACCGGCAGCGATTACATGGATCGGAACTTCGGCGAGCACTGGGGCGTGCTGATCGACGAGTTGAAGATTCTTGCCCGGGCCGTCTTCGTGCTCGACGCCGACGGGATCGTCCGCTATGCCGAGGTTGTCAAGGAAGTCGCCGACGAGCCCAATTACGATGCCGCGATCAGTGAACTTGAGACGCTGGC
>CAZIQV010000114.1:0-6409 GCA_964541275.1 uncultured Chitinophagaceae bacterium
TAACGCCCATGTCGCCGGAAAGATGCGGAAAAACTTCATTCGAATCGTTCCCGGCGACAAGGTCCGGGTGGAACTTTCGCCCTACGACCTGACCAAGGGGCGGATCACTTTCCGCGAACGGTAGGAAGCCACGCCGTCGGGTGAACAGGCGTTTTTTCAGCCGTTTTGCCGGCTGTCTTCGTCGGCCGTGTCCGTCGGTGTTGCCTCCGCCGACTCGGCGGGTTTCGCGGCATCCTGTTCGGCTGCTGGCGGCATCGGCATCTCGCCGCCAGCCTCCGCGTCGGTTGTTGCCTCGCCCGCCTGACGCGGTGGAGTTCCGGCCAGCCGGTTGGTGTTTTCCGCTCCAGGCTCAGCGACCGCAGGACCGGGCGACTCGATCGGCGGCTGCTCTGGCTGCTGGCCGGCCGGTTCGACCGCCCCTGAGGCTGCCGGCTGCGGACCCGGCAACGGCGGGGCCGGCGGGGTTGAGGCGGGGTCCGCATCGGCGGCCGGAGGCTCGACGGGCTTGTCGCCGGCCGGTTTTTTCCTTCGTTTGCGAGTTTTTTTGGCGTCGTCGGCGTCCGGCTCGCGGCGAGCATCAAAAAACTGCTTGAGATCGCCAAAGGTTCGCAGCGGCTCGCGGCCCGCTTTCATACCGTCGCTGAGCGGCTTGACCGGTTCGCGGCGACGGTTTGACGAGTAGACCCGCCCACCACGCGGCTGTTCCCGCCGCCGCTCTCCACCACCGCGAGGCTTGCGGCGGTCAGGCCGCTCAGCCTGGGGCCGCGGCACCGCCCGCGTCGCCCCCTCGGCCGGTGACGGCGACGCCCCGCCTCCCTCCTTCCGGGCCGTCCGCGGGCGACCACGGCCCGATTCCGCCGGCCGGCGCTGGGCCTTTGGGTCGATCATCGTCAACGCGACGCGGCGGCGGGTTTTGTCGAGTTCCAGCACCCAGACCCGAACCGCCTGGCCGACGACGACGGCGGCGTGCGGGTCACGAATAAACCCGCTGGAGAGTTGGCTGATGTGCACCAGACCGCTGTCGTGCAGCCCGATATCGACAAATGCCCCGAAGTCGACCACGTTGAGAACGCTGCCGCGGAGTTCCATGCCAACCTCAAGATCCTCAAACTTCAGCACGCCCTGCTTGAACAACGGCTGCGGGAGGTCCTCCCGCGGGTCCCGCCCCGGCCGCCGGAGTTGCTCGGCGATGTCGGCGAGCAGCATTCGGCCCACCCCAAACTCAGCAGCCGCCGCCGCCAGATCGAGTTCGCCGATCGCTGCGGCGATTTCCCGCTGTCGTTCCCGATCGCCCAGCTCGCTGGGGGTCCGGCCAAGCTTTTCCAGCAGCCGCTCGGCGACGGGATAGCTCTCGGGGTGAATCCGGGTGGCATCGAGGGGATTGGGACCGTCGGCGATCTTGAGGAACCCGACCGCCTGAATGAAGGCCGCCTCGCCGAAGCCGGGCACCTCGCGAAATTGATCCCGGCAGTTGAACGGCCCCTTGGCCGCCCGCCAGTCGACGATCCCCCGGGCAACTGCCTGATTGAGCCCCGCCACGTACCGCAGCAGTGCCGGGCTGGCAGTGTTGACGTCGACACCGACATAGTTCACGCAGCCCTCAACCACGGCGTCGAGCGAGGCATGCAGATGCCGGGCTTTGACATCGTGCTGATAGAGTCCCACCCCGATGTTGGCCGGCTCGATCTTCACCAGTTCAGAGAGGGGATCAAGCAGCCGGCGGCCGATCGAAACCGCACCGCGGAAGGCGGCCTCGAACTCTGGCAATTCCTCCCGGGCGTAGGCACTGGTCGAGTAGACGCTGGCACCGGCCTCATTGACGACGACATAGGCGATCCCCTGCTGCTGGAGATCACCGGTGACCAGTTCCGCCAACAGCGACTCAACCTCGCGACCCGCCGTCCCGTTCCCAACGGCGATGACATGGCAGCCATGCTCCCGCACCAGTTCCCCGATCCGGGTGGCGGCGGCTGCCCGCTGTTCGGCCTTGCCAACGATGTGGAGGCTTTCGTGAGCCAGCGGCTTGCCACAGGCATCGAGGACAACGGCCTTGCAGCCACTCTTGAAGCCGGGATCAATTGCCAGCACAACCCTGCCGGTCACTGGCGGTTGCAGCAACAGGTTGCGAAGGTTGCGGGCGAACACGGCGATCGCATGCTCTTCCGAGGTGTCGGTCATCTCCCGACGCACCTCTCGCTCGAGACTCGGCAGAATCAGCCGGGCGAGGGCGTCGCGACAGCATTCCCGCAGAAAGTCGCCGTGCGGATGGGCCGCCGGCAGCAGCGCCTCGTCGGCGATCGCCTGCAGGGTCTCGGCGGGGCCTTCAACCCGGACCCGAAGGATTTTCGCCCGTTCGCCCCGATTCATCGCCAGCACCCGGTGCGGGGGAACCTTCTGGATCTGCTCGTTGAACTCGAAGTAGTCGCGGAAGTGTTTGGCGGCCTTTGAGAGCGGTTTCCCGGGCGTTTGAATCCGCTGGCTCTTGAGCCGACCTTCGCTGAAAAATACCTTCCGGAGCCGCTGCCGCAGATCGGCGCGTTCGCTGAACCAGTCTGCAATGATATGGCCGACACCGAGCAGGGCGTCGGCGACCGTCGCCACACCGACATCGGCGTCGACGAAATCGGCCGCCCGGGCCTCGAGGTCGGCAGCCTGCGGATCGCCGGCGAGAATCTCCCGGGCCAAGGGCTCAAGCCGCCGCTGCCTGGCCTGCTCAGCCAACGACAACCGCCGCGGCTTGAACGGCAGGTAGAGGTCTTCGAGGAGTTTGGGGTTCTCAGCCGTCTCGATCTGCCGCTGCAGTTCGGGCGTCAGCCTGCCCTGCCCGTCGATGGTTCGCAGGATTGTCTGCTTCCGGTCGGCAAGTTGCCGGGCCTTCCCGATCGCCGCAGCGATCTCCCGGATCTGCAACTCATCGAGGCCGCCGGTCTCATCCCGGCGATACCGGGTGATGAACGGCACGGTGTTGCCCTGATCGAGCAGTTCGATCGTGGCGATGACACCGGCCTCGGGAAGCCCCAGCCGGTTGGCGATCTTCACGAGGTCGATAACGGCCGTGAAACCCATGCACCTTGCCGTTTCAATCACCGAGCGAGCCCTGCCGCCCTACCCGGAAATCCAGTTGCGGCCGCCGGGAAAGGAGAGCCTCTGCAGACCGGCTTGGAGACCAGGGAGGGAAACCGATGGCAGGCGGACCAGCACCACGGAGACAACTCCCAAACGGCGGCAACCAGCGCAACCGGCTCATTGAGGGGCGAAAACCAGCCTGAAATGTAGAGTCGCCCGCCATCCGCTGTCAAACAGTCCAACCCTGGCTGCGGGCGGGTGGCCCTTGGCCTTGACAGCCCGGTGGGCGGCGAACTACTTCCCCCGTTTGCCCAGCAGCGGCCCGCGAGGCGGCAGTTGGCTCCCGCCGAGAAAATCGATTGGAGTACCTGGGCCAAACCTGACGATTTCCCACCTGACGCGACTGGACGACCAGCCGCGGTTCCTGAGGCCCTGCGGAGACCCCGTGGCAATGACATCCGGCCAATTTTCAACACCCGATGCCCCCGGTGCCGAACCGGCTGAGCTCCTGCCCAGCGTCCCGCTGCTTGCCCTCGAACGACAGAACAACCCGCTCCGGGACCAGTTCCGCCGGGTGATCGACGAGGTCTGCGATTCCGGGCGGTTTGTTCTCGGCCCAGATGTGGCCGCGCTGGAGACAGAGCTCGCAGCCGCCCTTGACGTGCCGCATGTGATCGGTTGTGCCTCCGGCAGCGATGCGTTGCTCCTGGCGCTGATGGCAATCGGTCTTGAGCCCGGGGATGAGGTGATCCTGCCGAGCTACACCTTTTTTGCCACGGCCAGCGCCGTGACGAGGCTCGGTGGGATACCGGTCTTTGCAGACATTGAGCCGGCGACCTTCCTGGTCGATCCCGAGGCTGTTGCCCGGCTGATCGGCCCCCGCACCAAGGCGATCATGCCCGTGCATCTCTTCGGTCAGACCGCCGACATGGACGCCCTGCTGCCACTGGCGCGGGATGCGGGCCTGCCGGTGATTGAGGACGCGGCCCAGTCGATCCTGTCAACCTGGCACGGCCGTTGCACCGGAGGCATCGGTGACGTCGGCTGCTTTAGTTTCTACCCGACCAAAAACCTCGGCGGCTTCGGCGACGGCGGTTTTCTGAGCACCACCAGCGACGAACTGGCGACGGCCCTGCGAAAGCTGCGGGTGCACGGGATGGAGCCGCGGTACTACCACGACGTCGTCGGCATCAACAGCCGGCTCGACTCGCTGCAGGCAGCGGTGCTGCGGGTCAAACTCCCGCACCTCGATGACTGGACGACCGCCCGGGAGCGGAACGCGGCCCGCTACCACGACCTCTTCACTCGCGGGGGGCTCACCGACCTGATCACCCTGCCGGAAACCGATCCGCGGGGCCGGCATGTCTGGAATCAGTATGTGATTCGGGTTGCTGACGGAAAGCGGGATGCCCTGCGGACCCACCTTTCGACAAGTCAGGTCGGCACCGAGATCTACTACCCGGTGCCGCTGCACCTGCAGCGGTGCTTTGCCGACCTCGGCTGGAAACTCGGCGATTTGCCGGTGACCGAGCGGGCCGCCGCCGACACCCTGGCACTGCCGATCTTTCCGGAACTGGAACCGACAGAGCAGCAGACGGTGGTCGGCCGGATTGCCGAGTTCTTTGGCCGCGAACCGCTTCCCGCGGGCCGACTCGACGGTGGCAGCGACGCGATCGCCGAGCCCAAGCAGTACAGCCGCACCGGCCTGATCGGCCGGGCGGATGACGTGCGGTGTTAGGCTCACGGAAAAGGCCCTCCCGGACTGCTCCGCTTGGGCGGCTGTCCGCACGGGCTCGGGCTTTTTTCGCCAGCCGCTCGCTCGTCACCTTTGCGGCAACAGAAAGCCGGGGGCGGCAGCGAGCGGACATGCGACCCACCAGCCGCCGCCGAGCAGGATGCGAACAACCGCGAACAAAGTGAACCCTTGACGTTCAGCCTGTTCGCTCAAGCCTGCCGGGGCCGGGGATGACCCGGCAGGCGGAAGGGTCAGTCCAGCCAGTCTCCCGCCTCGAGTCGCTCCGGCGTGTAGACCTCGGTCACGTAACTGATGTCCTTGGAAATGAGCGACTCAACCTCAAGCTTGAACCCGTTGGAGAGCATCCGCTGAATTTCCTTTTGCCAAGCCTTCTTGGATGCAAACCAGGGATAGGCGGCAATCTGCTTTGCCCGCTTGATGTCTGAATCGGTCAGGGCGATCTGCACGCTCGGAGAGAGGCTGCACTTTTCATAATCCCGCGACCGCAGGCCGAGAAACCGGGCGCCGGGGATCGCCATCCGCTTCGACTCGTAGGCGAGGTTGATCGAACCCTGCTTGAGAACCGAGTAGATGTAATACCCCCAGGGGTCGTTGTCGAGCAGGCAGTAGACCGGGAGCTTCAATTCGTGGTGCAGCCGGTAGAGCATCCGCCGGACGCCGCGGGGCGGCTGGCCGCCGCCATGGGTCAACAGGCAGCCATGCTTCCGCCAGAACTTGTCCTCGTTGAACCGCCGCCAGACGGTGTCTTTTTCGACGTGCAGGATGAAACTGGCATCGCACTTTTTGAACTGGATCACCTCCGCCTCGACGATCGAGGGAATGCTGTAGCCGCCGGAGCCCATCCGCGAGCAGTCGATCTCGTCGCCGGAGTCGACCAGCGTGATCGGCCCGACCATGACGATCAACCCAACCAAGTTCCCGCGGTTGCTCGCATAGACGTGCAGTTCCTCCCGCAGGCTCTCGAGGGTCACCTCAAGGTCTTCGATGATCGGGTCACATTCGTCCTGCGTGCCAAAGGTCTCTTCGCGGGTCCCTTCGATCGTATGTTTGAGCAGGTAGAACAGACCGCGAATGCTCGTCGTCTTCTGTTGATCGATCAGCGACTTGCAGCCGGTGGCCACCAGCAGCGTCTGCATATAGCTCTTGGCCTGCGACAGGTTGAAGAGCTGGCGGCGGTTTTTCTGACCGCCCATCTCAATGATCTTCCGCGACTTGTTGAAGCGGACGTTGGAAAGGCTCCGGGCCGGAATGTCGAGATGCGGATCCCGCCGCTTCTCCGCGGCCACCGCCACATCGTTGGCCAGTTCGATGATCAGCTTGCGGGTCTTGCGATCGACCGGCGGCAGGGTGGCTGCGGCGGAACCGTCTGCTGAAGCCTTGCGGGGGGGTTTTTTCGCCATGGAAACGAGCGGGGGGTGCGGGATTGAACGGGCGGGCTCGCGTCAGCTGCCCGAGTCAGCCGGCGGCACCCCCCGGGACTTCCCGGCAAGATGGAATGCCGTCATCAGGTCGTAGGCAGTGACCTCGCAGAGCAGTCGCGTCACTTTTTCGTACGCCACGGGGTCGAGCAATGGCTCAACTTCCTTC
>CAZIQV010000115.1:0-2900 GCA_964541275.1 uncultured Chitinophagaceae bacterium
GCTTTCCCGGCGGAACCCGGCGGCGGTGCCGCTGGCCCGAACCCTGTTGCATGACGCTCACGTCAGCGACCGGGGCCGGCTGTTGGCCGGTTTTGTGCTGGCCGGCCTCGACGGGCTCGAGGCAGCCGATGTGCTGAGTGCCCTGGAGGCGACGACACCGCTGCTGCGGGCAGCCGGTGTCCGGCTGGTCGAGCCGCTGCTGGCCTCCGGTCCGCTTCCGGACGCGGTCATTGCCAGGCTTGTGCAGATGGCGGCCGCCGAGCCGGCGATTGAGGTTCGCTATCGTCTGGCGAACATCGCCGGGATGCTGCCGCCCGAGCCCCGGCTGGTGATACTCAAGCGACTGCTCGCCCGGGACGGTGCCGACCGGTGGTGCCGTCTGGCGGCCTTCACGTCGCTGCCGCCCGGCGGCGCGGCGGCGATCGTCGACGGCTGGCTCGATCCGGCTGCTGACCCGTTGACACCGGCAGCGCGGGTGAGCCTGCCGGGATTGTTCGGGCAGATCGCCCGCCGAGCCGAGCCGCAGGAACTCAACCAGGCTGTCGCTGGCATTGCCCGGCTGACGCGGGCGGCGACCGGGCCGGAAGACCTCGTGGCCGCGGCTGAACTCTACGGGGCCCTCGATGCAGCCTGCGGCGGCCGGGGTGCCACGGCGGCGGCCGGGACGCTGGCCGCTCCGGCAGCGACAGTCGGCCTTGAGTTGGCGTCGGGCTGCCGGCAGCTCGTTACGGATCCCGAAGCTGACCCCGACCTGCGGAGCCGGGCAGTTCCGGGGATGCTTTTCGATCCGGGAAACCTCGCTGCCGTTGTCGCGTTGATCGATCAGAGGCAACCGCTCACGGTGGTCGAGGCAGCGATCGCCGCCCTCGGCCGGACGCCGGCACCCGCGGCAACTGCCGCGTTGCTGGCGGAGTTGGCGGAACCTCATGTGGCTGCCGCTGAGCAGATCGTCGACGCCCTGCTCACAAGTCCTGAGCGGACGCGGGCCCTGTTGGCGGCGATTGCCGAAGGCCGTGTGGCGGTCGAGGTGCTCAATCGGCAGCAGGCGATGGCCCTCTGGCGATACCCCGACAAGCAGCTGCGATCGCTGGCCACTGACGTCCTTGGCCCGCCGCCGGCGGTCGACCGTGGCCCGCTCGTGGCCGCCTACCAGGCGAGCCTGCAGACCGAGGGCGATGCAGTGCACGGGCGGGAGGTGTTCCAGAAGCAGTGCGCCGCCTGCCACCGGCTCGGAGACACCGGTCGGGCACTGGGGCCGAATCTCGCCGCGGCCCGGTCCCGCGGATCCGCGGCGCTGCTGCTGGGCATTCTCGATCCCAACCGCGAGGTGCTGCCCGCCTTCGTCGCCCACACGGCGGTGACGACCGACGGCCGGGTGGTCACCGGGGTGATCGCGGCGGAATCGGCAGGCAGCGTCAGCCTGCAGCTCGCCGATGGCAGCCAACAGCTGCTCGCCCGCGATTCAATTGAAAGCCTCACCAGCACCGGCCGGTCGCTGATGCCCGAAGGCTTCGAGCGGTCGATCGAGCCGGCGGCGATGGCCGACCTGCTCGCCTTTCTGATGACCGCCCGGTGAGCCTCGCGGCGGTGCTCAGCTCCAGGCCGGCTCCCAGCCCTGGCGATACTCCTTCGACAGCAGGTCGTTGGCTCCGTCGGTGCCGGTGAGCTTCAGGGCGGCGGCATCCCACGCGAGGGCCTTGCCCGGACAACGAATCGCCACGGTGCCCAGCAGGACCGTTTCGGTGAGCGGTCCGGAATAGCTGAAGGGCGACGTCGTCACATCAGTCCCGAGGCAGGCGTCGACCCAGCTGGTGTAATGGTTCCGCTCCGGCACCGGTTCGATGTCGGTGCCGGCAAAGCTCGCTGCCGGCAGCAGACTCGGCATGCCGACATGCGGCAGCAGCAGCGTGCCGCGGGTACCGATGATCGCTGAGCCGGCCTTGGGCAGCTTGACCGCCTCATCGAGGCCGAGCGTTTGCTTTTCCGGCAGGTGCCCCTCGCCGTCGTACCAGGTGACGGTGATGCCGTCGGCGACCGTTCGGGGAGTCGCCGCAAAGGTGTAGACCACCTTCGATTTCCGACCCCAGACCTGGTCGTTGAGCGGATCTGATGCGGCGGTGATCGTCGTCGGTGCCGTCAGTTCGACCGCCATGAACACCGGATCGAGGATGTGGCAGCCAAAGTCGCCGAGCTGGCCGTTGGAAAAGTCCTGCCAGGCCCGCCAGGCGAACGGGTGGTAAACCTCGGGGGCGTAGGGCCGCGCGGGGGCGACACCGAGCCAGGCATCCCAGTGCACGCCAGCGGGAACCTGCGCCGCCGGCGGGGGCGTGTCGGTCTTCAGCCACCGCATGCCGCCACTCTGCCACGAATGGACCTCGCGGACCTTGCCGATCCTGCCGTCGTGAACCAGCTTGACCGCCGTCCGGTAGGCGGAGTGCGACTGAATCTGGTTGCCCATCTGCGTGACCACACCCGCCTTCGCGGCGGCTTTGGCGAGTTGGCGGGCCTCAAAGACGGTGTGGGTCAACGGCTTTTGACAGTGCACAGGCTTGCCGAGCTGCAGGGCCGGCAGGCTGATCGGGGCATGCATGTGGTCGGGTGTCGAGACGAGGCAGGCGTCAAAGCTCTTGGCCGCATCGAGCAGCTTTCGCCAGTCGGTGTAGGTCTTGGCGGTCGAATATCGCTCTGCGGCCCGGCCGAGGTGGGCGGCGGTTTCGTCGATGTCGCAGAGGGCGACGATGTCGGCATGCGGGCTGGCGGCAGTGTTGTTCAGATCGGAAAAGCCCTTGCCGCCGACGCCGATCGCGGCGATTCGCAGCCGGCTGTTGGCGCCGAAGACCCGGCTGAAGGACGCAGCCGAGAGGGTCGCGGCGGTGCCGGCGAGGAACGAGCGGCGGGTG
>CAZIQV010000115.1:3000-6402 GCA_964541275.1 uncultured Chitinophagaceae bacterium
GAAGGACGCAGCCGAGAGGGTCGCGGCGGTGCCGGCGAGGAACGAGCGGCGGGTGGTTGTCTGGCGGCGTGGCATGGCTTTCCTCCGAGAGCAGGAATTGATGGTGGTGGTGTCGCAGGGCCGTTGCCGGACCGCGACGGGGGCGATCCGGCGAGGTTCAGACCGACTGGGCTCCGCTTGATCTGCATTGGACCAAGCGATTGAGTAGCCTACTGCCTGGACGACCGGCGGTGGGAGGATTCCCGGCCGCCGAACTGCAGCGGGAATGGTCTCGTCAACCGGCCTCGGCAACAAAGTCGAGTCGGTTCTGTTCCGGTTCACCTTTGGAGGACGGCATGCATTTCAGTCACGGTCTGTTTTCAGCGGCTGCGCGGGGTGGTGGGACCCCGGGCCGGCTTTTTCTGCCGGGCCTGCTGCTGGTGCTGATCGGCCTGCTCGGGGCCGGCCGGGTAGCCGCCGATTCGATCGAGGTACTCGACACCCGGGTGATCAGCCCCGCCGACCGCTACTGCGGCTGGTCGACCATCGGCCAGACGGCCGACGGCGAATTGCTGGTGGTCTGCTCCGGTGGTCGTCAGGCCCATGTCTGTCCCTTCGGCAGGGTTGAACTGCTGCGTTCAACCGACGGCGGCCTGAGCTGGACGTGGCCGCGGGTGCTTCACGACGGCCCGATCGATGACCGCGACGCCGGCATCTGCGTCACCCCGAAGGGCACGATCCTGGTGACGACCTTTACCTCGCTGGCCTATGAGCCGATCCTGAAAAAGGCCGCGGCGGCGGATTCGGGCTGGCCGGCAGCAAAGCTGCAAGCCTGGCGGCGGGTGCATGCCCGGCTGCCGGACGATACCCGGCAGGCGGAACTTGGCTGCTGGATGCTGCGGTCGGAGGATGGCGGCCGACAGTTTTCCGCCGCCGCGCGGGTGCCGCTGAACAGCCCCCACGGACCGATCGCCCTCGCCGATGGCAGCCTGCTCTACGCCGGCGCCGCCCTCTGGACACCCGACCGGCGGGTTGGGGTCTGCCGGTCGCGCGACGATGGCAGAACCTGGGAGTGGCTTGCCGACATCCCGGTCCGCGCCGGGGACCGACCGCAGGATTACCACGAGTTGCACGCCGTCGAGGCGGCCGACGGTCGGCTGCTTGTGCAGATCCGCAATCACAATCAGGCCAACCGTCACGAGACGCTGCAGTGCGAGTCGCACGACGGCGGCAGAACCTGGTCGCAACCGCATAGCATCGGCGTCTGGGGCTATCCGTCTCACCTGCTACGGCTGCGGGACGGCCGGCTGCTGATGTCGTATGGCCACCGCCGCAAGCCGTTGGGGGTGCAGGCCCGGCTCAGTGCCGATCATGGCGCGACCTGGGGCGAGCCGCTCGTGATTGCCGGCGACGGCAGCTCGGGCGATCTCGGGTATCCTGCCACGGTGGAAACGGCCCCGGGGGCGTTTGTCACGGTCTGGTACGAGAAGCTTGCCGGGTCCGCTTTTGCTCGGCTGCGGCAGGCTCGCTGGCGTCTCGTCAGCGATGCCGCGAAGGAGGGCGGGTGAATGACGAAGTCGATGTCAAGACGGTGTGATCTTCTGCCGACTCCGCCTGGCAGCCGACCGCTGCCCGGGCGATCCGCGGCGGCTGCCTTGCGTTGTCGTCGGTCACTGTCATTACTGGGGCTCGGCCTGCTGGTCGCCGGCCTGTCCTTCCTCGACTCGGGGCGGCAGGCCTGTGCTGCAGAACTTGAGGCAACCTGGGAGAACCGCTTCCTGACGATCCGCGGTGAATTTCCGGGCGAGGAGATTCGCATTCACTATCTCGAGGCCTACTGCCGGGCTGGCTCGACCGACCGCGACTGGGGGGAGACGGTGATCCCGCACGAAAGCCGGCTGCTGCCCGAACCGGCGGCGGGGGGAATCGCGATTGAGGACCGGCTTGCCGACGGTGTCGTTGTCACGCATCGGCTTGCCGTCGAGGACGATGGCGTCAGCTTTGCCGTGACCGCCACGAATCCGACCGACCGGCCCTCGGAGGTGCACTGGGCCCAGCCCTGCGTCCGGATTGACCGGTTCACCGGTGCCGATCCCGCCGCGGCCCGGGAACGCTTTCCGCCCTACATTCAAAGATGTTTCGTTGCCGTTGACGACAGGCTTCTCCGGCTGCCGACAACGCCCTGGGCGACCGCGGCCCGGTACGTGCCGGGTCAGGTCTACTGTCCGGCGGCGGTGCCACGGGATGACGTCAACCCCCGACCCTTGAGTCGTCTGGTTCCGTCGCACGGGCTCTGCGGCTGCGTCTCGGCGGACGGCCGCTGGGTGCTCGGCGTCGTCTGGGAGCCCTACCAGGAGGTCTTTCAGGGCGTTGTCACCTGCATGCACACCGACTTTCGCATCGGCGGGCTCGCCGCTGGCGAGACCAAGACAATCCGCGGTCGGGTCTACCTGCTCGCCGGCGATGAGCAGACGCTGCTCGCCGCCTACCGGCGGGATTTTCCCGAACAGGCAGCGGGGCTGACGCTGGCGGCTGCGACGGCTGCGACGCCGCCGGCCACGGCTGCTGGCGGGCTGGAGGCGAGCCTCGACATCCTGCGGCGGGTCGGTCCGGAAGGCCGGGGCAACCCTGAGGCGACCGCCGCCTGGCAGCAGGTGGCTGCGGCGCCGGCCGCCGAGATTCCCGCCATCCTCGCGGCGATCGATGGTGCCAACAGCCTGGCGGCCAACTGGCTGCGGCTGGCCGTCGACGCCATCGCCGGCCGCAGCGAGACGCTGCCGCTGGAAACGCTGGAGGGCTTCCTCGCCGAGACCAGCCACGATCCCCGGGCCCGGCGGCTGGCCTGGGAACTGATCCGAGCCCGCGATGCCGACCGGGCCGAGCGGCTGATCGGCGGCATGCTCGATGATCCGAGCGTCGAACTTCGCTACGACGCGGTGGCCCGGCTGATCGAGCGGGCGACGGCCCAGCGCGAGTCCGACGCGACGGCCGCCAGTACCACGCTGAAGCGGGCCCTTGACGCCGCCCGCGACGTCGAGCAGATCAAGGCGATCACCGCTGCCCTGCGCAAGGCCGGTGAGGCGGTCGATCTGCAGCGGCAGTTCGGCTTTCTCGTTGACTGGCAGGTGATCGGCCCGTTCGACAACACCCAGGGCACCGGGTTTGCCAAGGTCTTCCCGCCGGAGCAGGGCGTCGACCCGGCGGCGGTCTTTCCAGGTAAACTCGGAGAGGTTCGCTGGCGGCAGCTGCTCACCGCCGACCCCTACGGCATGGTCGATATCAACCAGGCCTACCCCGGTCCCGGCGACGGGCTCAAGGAGGTGACCGCCTACGCGTTCACAACCTTCGACGCCCCGCGGGCCCAGCCAGCCGAGATTCGGCTGGGCTGTAAGAATGCCTGGAAGGTTTGGCACAACGGGCAGT
>CAZIQV010000116.1:0-4989 GCA_964541275.1 uncultured Chitinophagaceae bacterium
CGGCGACCGAGCCGCCACTTGCCGAAATCCAGCAGCGAAAGCTGGCGGGGTATGGCCGGACTTGGAACAGGCGAATCGGTGTGGCGGCTCCGTCTGTCGCGGAGAGACTTAACTGGTGGCTTGCTGAATATGGGCTCGACGAGACCGTCATCGAACCGCCGACCAGTTGGAAGTATCCACCCGAGATGCCTGGGAGTCGGACCGAAACCTACCGGCGGGTGGGAGAGACCGATCTGCGGCTCTGGATCTTTGACCCCGCGGGGCATCAGTCCAGTGACCGTCGGCCGGCGATCGTCTTCTTTTTCGGTGGTGGGTGGCGAGCCGGAACCCCGGGGCAGTTTCTGCCCCAGTGCCGGCATCTCGCCGGGCGGGGGATGGTGGCGATTGCGGCGGACTATCGGGTGTTGTCGCGGCAGGGGGCCGCGCCGCAGGACTGCCTCGTCGACGCCAAGGCTGCTGTCCGTTGGGTGCGGGCCAACGCCGCCCGCTTGGGGATCGATCCGCAGCGGATCGCCGTCGGTGGCGGGTCGGCCGGTGGGCATCTCGCGGCGGCCGTGGCGACGGTTCCCGGTTTCGAGGAGGGCGAGCACGTGACCGTCAGTTCAACCCCTGATGCCCTGGTGCTGTTCAATCCGGCGACGGTGCTGGCGCCGGTGGCCGGGCAGAAGGGGCTGCTGCCTGAGGAAAAAATTGCTGCGATCGCCGAGCGGACTGGAGGCCGTCCGCAGGAAATTTCGCCGTATCATCACCTGCGGCCGGCAATGCCCCCGACGATCATCTTTCATGGCACTGCCGACGAGGCGGTGCCGTTTGCGACGGCCGAGCTGTTTGCCGCGACGATGCGGGATCTGGGCAACCGCTGCGAACTCAAAGCCTACGCGGGGCAGCCCCACGGGTTTTTCAATCCTGGCCGCGGCAAGGGACCGCAGCGTGCCGAGGCAACCAGGCGGTACCACGACACCATGCGGCAGCTCGATGTGTTCCTCGACTCGCTGGGATACACTCAGGCAACTCCGGGTGGGGGGGCAGTCAGGTAGCGGCCCGCCGGGTGCCGGACTCGGGCCCGGGTGTGTGCTTGCCGCGGGTCGGCAGTCTTTACGAGGAGGGTGGCATGAATCGGTCGATCGGTGTCTGGTGTCTGGTTGCCTGCCTGGGGGGCAGCGGAAGCTTTGCGTCGGAGCCGACGGTGCTCGACCTCTGGCCGAATGGCGTGCCGGCGGGTGAACGCGAGATCGGCCCGGAGCGGGAGATCAAACGCGATCCCCCCGACGGCGTCGTTCGGCTCACCGATGTCAGCCAGCCGCAGATCACGGTCTATCGCCCGAAGCAACCAAACGGGGCCGCGGTGCTCGTCTGCCCCGGTGGCGGGTACAAGATCCTCGCCTATGAACACGAGGGGACAAAGGTCTGCGAATTTCTCGTCCGACACGGCGTCACCGCCGTTCTGCTGAAGTACCGGGTGCCGGCTCCGCGGGAACTGCCGCTGCAGGATGCCCAGCGGGCCCTCGGGTTGATCCATCACCACGCCGCCGACTGGGGGATCGACCGCAGCCGCATCGGCATGCTCGGTTTTTCCGCCGGCGGCCACCTGACACTCTCCACCTGCCTGCACGCCCGGGAACGGACCTACACGAAGGATCCGGCACAGGACGTCGACGATCCGACCCCGGCCTTTGCGATCCTCATCTATCCGGCCTACCTCGTCGCCCGCGGTACGGAAGAGCCGCTGGTTGAGGACCTGTTGCCGACGGAACAGCTGCCGCCGCTGTGCCTGATCCATGCCGCGGACGACCCCTGGAGTTCCAGCGGGAGTGCCCTCCTGTCGGTGGAATGCAAGAAGCTCAAGACGCCCTGCGAGGTCCACATCTATGCCAAGGGCGGCCATGGCTTCGGGATGAAGCAAACCGGCTTTCCCGTCGACGCCTGGCCAGACCGGGTGATCGAGTGGATGGGTTCGCTCGGGCTCTTGCAGCCGGCCGCCGCCGACTGACCGCAGGGTGGGAGCTCAGCGACCCGTGCCGAACCGGTGGACCATCACATGCCGATAGGTCTGGCCCGGGTCGAGCCGGCCGGACGGCCAGGCGGAATGCCATGTCTCGTGATTGATGGCGTCGGGAAAGTACTGCGTCTCAAGGCAGACAGCGGCATGCTGTCGGTAGACCGCAGCAGCCTTTCCCGTCAGCGAGCCGTCGAGGTAGTTGCCGGTGTAGACCTGGATGCCGGGCTGGTCGGTGAGGATCTCGAGACTGCGGCCGCTGCCCGGATCGGTGAGGGTGACCGCGGGTCGCAGGGCTCCGTCGGGTTGCCAGCCGTCAATCACCAGGCAGTGATCGACGCCGCCCTGCTCGGCACCCTCGGGAGAGGGCGTAAGTGCGGCGATCGCTTTTCCGAGCGGGACCGGAGCAGCCTGGAAATCAAATGGCGTGCCGGCGACGGCAACCAGCGGGCCGGTCGGAATGCCGCCGCCGTCAAGCGGCAGATAGCGGCTGGCGTGGGCCGACAGGGTGTGGTCGGCGATGCTGCCGGAGGCCTGGCCGGCGAGGTTCCAGTAGGAGTGGTGGACGAGGTTGACGACCGTCGGGGCGTCGGTCGTCGCCTCCATCTCGACCCAGAGTTCACCGTCGGGGGTCAGCGTGTAGGTCACCCGCGTGGTGAGGCTGCCGGGGTAGCCCTCATCGCCGGCAGGGGAGACCAGTTCCAATTCAAGGGCCGGCCCCTTCGCAGACAGCCGCGGGCTGGCTTTCCAGAGCTTCTTGTCGAAGCCGACGAGGCCGCCGTGGAGATGGTTGGGGCCGTTGTTTTTGGCGAGCGCGAAGGTCTTGCCGTCGAGTGAGAACGAGCCGCCGGCAATCCGGTTGCCGACCCGGCCGCAGATCGCGCCGAAGTAGGGATGGCCCGCGAGGTAGCCGTCGAGGGAATCGAAGCCGAGGACCACATCGATCGGCTCACCGTGCGGCCGCGGCACGAGCAGGCTGGTGACAATGCCGCCGTAATCGGTGATCGTCGCCTGCCACCCCCCGGGAACAGCCAGCGTGAACAGGGTGGCCTGGCTGCCGTCTGGCAGCGTTCCGAAGGATCGGGCCGCGGGAGCGGTGAGCGGCGTGGTCACAGGTTCGGCTCCGGGGCAGGGGAGGGTGAGCAGGGCGGCGACCGCGACAATGCAGGCCGTGCTGATTCCTCGGCTCGGTGAGCGGGCCGAGGAGGAACGCTGAAGGTGCGACATCTTCGCCTGTCTCCTTGGGGTCCCAGAGGCGGGGGTTTGCTGGATGAGTTGTGCCGTGCCCGCTCGGGCCTGTCAATTCGGTTCGTCAGCAGCCTGCCCAGCGGGCTGGACGTCGGGCGGGCGACGATGCAGCGTCGGCTCGATCCAGACGGCCAGATTATGCGAACTCTCACTGTCGGCGACGGCGGTCGTCTCGAGCGTCAGGTCAATGACATCGGTCTCGGGCAGCCAGATCTCCACCGGCTCTGCCGCGGCACCCGACCCGATGCCGTCGTGCTGCCAGAGGTCTCTGCCGTTGACCGCTACGCGGAAGCCGACGCGACCCCGGGGACCCGCCGTCGGGTGCAGTCCGACCGTCATCGTCAGCCGGTCGTAGACACCGGCGTTGGCCAACTGGCAGGTGAGCTTGAATGGTGTGCCCATGCCGATGCCGAACGCAGCCGGCTGGCTCCGGCCATCCGCATCGAAGGATGCCAGCGGGTGCAGCCGGCGGGCCGCATCGAGGGACTGATCGATGAGAAACGGTCGGACGGCGTACGGCTGAGCTGTTCGGCCGGGGTGGGTCGGCGAGAGCCACTCGGTCAGCCGCTGGGTCTGCCTGATGTTGCCGACGGGACGATCCTGCTTGTCCCGGGTGACCCAGGCGACGGAATAGAGCAGGTCGGCAATGTGCCGAGCGTTGTATGCCAAGGCGTCGGCGATCGCGGCATTCACCCGGTCCTGATCATCCTCGACATGCCCGATGACCGCCGGCACGATCAAGCCGGCCGCATGTCGCCGCAGCAGTTCCTGCCGGTGGGTCAGTTGGACGGCAACTTCGGCGATGGTGGTGCCCAGCAACTGCGGCTGATGCTGAACCGCGGCCAGGCCGATCTCGCGTTCGTTGCCGATCCAGCCGAGCCCGTAGAGGTAATTCTTGTTGAGCTGGTCGGACCGTGGCGGGATCAGTTCGCGAAGGAGGTCCTCGCTGACCCTGCTGCTGTGTGCGGACAGCGAACCGGGGTCTTCGTGCCAGTGGCACAGGACCCCGAGGAACTTCATCGCATCATTGAAATTGCCCCGCCGCAGCTCCTCATCGATCTGTTGGAGATACCACCGGGTGACTCGCAGGCTGGCTGCGACGCCATTGACATCGTGGAGCGAGACCCGTTCCGGCGGCGTGCAGTAACGGGCCAGCGCCGGGTCGTGATTTCCGGCGTAGTGGTCTTGGAGCGAGGTGTAGCGTTGCCAGAGTGACGCGGCATGAGCGGCCCCAAAATGCTCAATCACCCAGGCCGGCTGCTGGGCGACTGCCCAGCGGCGGATCCACCGGTGACCCTGTCCCCAGGCCAGAGCCTCCTCCGCTGCCGCGAACAGAGCAAGCGGCCCGCAGAGAGCAAGAACAATCCGCCAAGGCTGCAGCATGTTGGATCCTGCTGGGTGTTGGTGATCGGACGCCGAAAAGCCCGCGGCGGTGTTTTGCCGCCAGGCGGCCGTCCTAGAGTCTAGCTCTCCGTCGAAAAAGCCCTCCAGGGCCCCGGCCCGCGGATGCGGGCGAAGGTTGGTCCACCGGGGCGGCACCCGAAAACGTCGAGGGTTTTCAGTTGCAGATCGCCGCATCCAAGCGGCGGCAGACTCTATCCACCGTCTGCTTGGTGGCGGGCAGCCGGCAGGGCGGACCCGGTGCCTCACCCGGCGGTCACCGCTACGGTTTCCCCGGTACGTCGGGGTGCATCTGGCCGGGGCATGCTGCCGTTCTGGCGGGCGGAAGATATTGCCGGGAACGG
>CAZIQV010000116.1:4999-6374 GCA_964541275.1 uncultured Chitinophagaceae bacterium
GCTGCAGCAACTACCGTAACGACTGTGGTTGTTCGGGTGGGTAACAACTTCGTGTTGATTCGCTTCAGCGAACCGATCGACAACCGCCGTTCTTATCGTTGCAGGACTTGCCAATGTCACAAAAACAAATTCGGGGATTCACCCTGATTGAACTGCTGGTGGTGATCGCCATCATCGGCGTCCTCGTCGGCCTCCTGCTGCCCGCTGTGCAGCAGGCCCGCGAGGCTGCCCGCAGGTCAAGCTGTTCCAACAATCTCAAGCAGTTGGGGCTCGCCCACCATTTTTACAACGATCAGCAGCAGCACTTCGTGGCCCTGCTGGGACAGGATATCCGAAACACCAACCCGGCAATTCCTGATGCCTACCTCTATTACTACTGGAGCGGCAACCTGCCGTTGCTTCCCGGCTATGAAGAACAGGCCCGCTATGACGATATCATCGGCTGGCTGTCGACAACCGCCAATGCCAACACCTGGCAGCCCTGGCGGCAGCCCTCGGGACTGCCGGCGATGCAGCCGCAGATTGCGATGCTCGCCTGCCCTTCCGACGGCCCCGCACCGGCCTATCACGGACCCTCCGGCCGCTGCACCACCAACTATATGTTTTCCATCGGTGATGTCGTGCAGAATGCGGCAAACCCGCCCGTAAAGCGGGGCATGTTCGGCCGCGGCCGCAGCGGAAGTAGCGAAACCTTCACGACCGTCAGCGAGATCACCGACGGTCTCAGCAAGACGGTCATGATGTCAGAGCGGGTCAAGGGGCGGGGCGGGTCGACGAATGTCATCGAGACTCAGGCTGGGAATGTCTCAGGCTTCTGGACCAGCCCGATCGTCTGCCAATCTCGGGTATCAGCCGGCAAATACACCGGGTCGGTGGTGCCGCGAGCGGGGCGTGACTGGATGTTCGCCCGGTCTGCCTTCAACGGATTCAATACGGTTGCCGCACCGAACAGCCCGGGTTGCAACAGTGGCACGAGCCACGACTCAGCCCACCATCTGATTCCCCCGACCAGTCGGCACCCCGGCGGTGCCAATTGCGTGATGGCCGATGGCGGCGTGCGGTTTATCTCCGAAACGATCAGCACCGGCAATCTCAGCCTGCCCGGAGTGACCTCGGGCGCGAGTCCTTATGGTGTTTGGGGGGCGATGGGTTCGGTGTCGGGCGGTGAGGTGGTCTCGCTGAACTGAGTGACCACCGGCGGGCCGGCCAGAATCTTTTGAGGAATGACACATGATGTTTCGCTTCAGGATCAGCCTTATGAGCGTGACATTGCTCCTTGCCGCCGCAGGCTGCGGTGGGCCGGCTGATCCTCGGCCGGCACGGGTCGCCTTTGAGGCCCGGGTGGTGTTCGAAGGGCAGCCGGTCGCTGACGCAG
>CAZIQV010000117.1:0-6330 GCA_964541275.1 uncultured Chitinophagaceae bacterium
CGTGCGGGTCAACCGCGTCGCGGCCCAGATCCTGTTCAATCCGCTGCCGCAGCCGCGCTCCGAGGTGGTGCTCAATCCATTCGGCCGGCGGGTGGAGGTGATCGACAGGCAACTTGGCATGCCGCCCCAGCCAGGCTTCCCAGAGCCGGTGTGACCGCACGACCTGCTCCGCTTCACGGCGGCCTCGGGCCAAGAGCCGGTAGCCGTCACTGGTCGCCTCGACCCGGCCCTGCAGACGCAGCCACCGGAGTGCCAGACGGGCAGCGAGATGCCGGCTTGCCGCCGGCGGCGTCGCTGACTCCTCGGCCCGCCACAGCGCCGCCAGCCGGTCCTCGCACCGCACCCTCCAGGCATACGCCAGCCGTGCACTGCCACGGGCCAGCAGGCCTTCCTGCGGCGCGACGAGCACAGCGACGGCATATTCAAGGCCCAGGACCACCGCCATCATCCCGGCCGCCGAGGTATCAAACCGCCAGGCGGCCAGATAGCCTCCGACAGCGCCCCCAACCGCGAGGCAGACAGCCAGGAGCAGCACCCACTGCAGTCGGTGCACAAGCAGTTCGGCCGCCGCCGCCGGCACCACCAGCATCGCCACCACCAGGATCGCCCCGACTGCCTCAAAGCCGGCCACGGTTGCCAGCGACACGCCGACGAGCAGTCCCACGGTGACCGCCGCCGTCGGGACACCGGCAGCCCGGGCCGCAGCGGCGTCGAACGCCGTGAACACCTGCCACCGCCAGGTGAGCCAGAGGCCGAGGCTCACCACAAGAAGCACCCCGGCCGCCGAAAGAAACGCCCGCGGCAGTTCAACGCCGAGCACGGCAACCGTATCGAACGGCACCAGTTCGAGAATGCCGTAAAGAATGCAACCGGGGTCGAGGTCGATCCGCGAGCCCGACACCGTCACCAGCAGCACGCCGATGGCAAACAGCGTGGTGAAGGCAACTCCAACACTGGCATCCTCCGCCACGCCCCCCTGCCGGTGCACCAGGCGGGTGAGGCCGACCGTCACCAGGGCCGCGACCGTCGCCCCGCCGAGTACCGCGGGATCTCCCGGCCGGGCTCCGAGGAGCACGGCCACCACGATCCCCGGCAGCACCGCGTGGCTGATGGCGTCACCCAGCAGGCTCAGCCGGCGGACGACCAAAAGCGTGCCGACGGTCGCACAGCCGGCGGCTACGACCGCCGCCGTCGCCACCGCCCAGCCGTGCATCGGCCCGATCGCCTCAAGCCAGCCCCACCACGATGCTAAAAGGACAGCCGACTTCATCCGTCGCGGCCCGACACGAGCGAAGGGGCGTCGGGCCGCGGGCCGCGACGGGCCCGCCAACGGGCGATGAGGCCGCGGCTCGGGGCCACGACCAGCGACACCGCGAGCCAGCCGGCCGCCAAGAGCACGACCACCGGACCGGTCGGCAGCCGCGGCGCGAGGCTGCTGATGACGACCCCGGCAAGGCCGCTGACAACCCCGATGACCCCGGCGATCGCCAGCAGCGGAACGATCCGGTCGGTCCACTGCCGGGCGGCCACGGGTGGAATGACTACCAGTGCCGTGACCAGCACCGCCCCGGCCGCCGGCAGACCGACGACAACCATCACTGCCACCAACGCGACGAGCACCATGTCAATCGCCGCCGCCGGCCAGCCCGCCGCCGCCGCGAAGGCAGGGTCGAAGGCGACCATCGTCGCCTCCTTCAGCCCGATGGCAACGCAGGCAATCGCGGCCGCTGAAACCAGGCCGAGCAGCAGCGCATCGCTCGCCGTCAAGGCCGCGGTGTGGCCGAGCAGGAACCGCTCCAGGCCGGCGCTCCCCGGCACGCCGCGGGCCACCATGCCCGAAATCAGCACGATGCCCAGCCCGAACGACACGCTGAGCACGGTCGCCGTCGCGGCATCGTCGCGGGTGCGGGTGAACCGGCGAATCAGCACGAGCAGGCCGACTGCGGCGACGGCGGCGACCAGCCCGCCGGCCAGCAGCACCGCCAGGCTCCGCTGCCCGGTCGCCAGCAAGGCCCCCGCCACGCCGACGAGCGTGGCATGGGCGGCGGCATCGCCGCTGAGCGCCCGCCCCCGCAATACGCTCAGGCCGCCGACCACCCCGGCGGCGCCGCCGACCGCCGCGACCCCGGCGGCGACCACCAGGGTGTTGTAGGGCAGCCCAAAGGCGAGGATCGCGGGCAGCATCATGGCGTCCTCACACCCCGGGCGACCGCCCGGCCAAGCTCATCGAGAATGCCCCGCCGGCCCGCGTAGGTCTGCTCGAGGTTTTCCGGCGTGAGCACCTCGGCCGTCGGCCCGGCGGCCACCAGCCGCATGTCGATGAGGGCTGCCGCGTCGAACCAGCGAGCCGCCGTCTGGAGGTCGTGGTGGACCGCAACGACCAGCTTGCCCGCATCCCGCAGCCCGGCGAGGATCGCAAAAATCTGCTCCTGCGAGCCGGCATCGACCCCGGCCATCGGCTCGTCGAGGAAGTAGATGTCGGCCTCGCGGGCCAGCGCCCGGGCCAGAAAGACCCGCTGCTGCTGGCCGCCGGAGAGCCGGCCGATCTGGCGGCCGGCAAGATCGGTCAGCCCAACCCGGTCAAGGCAGTCACCGGCCAGTTCCCGTTCCCGGCGGCCGGCCCGCCGAAACCAGCCCAACTGCGAGGCGGCCCCCATCAGCACCACGTCCATCACGCTGACGGGAAAGTCCCAATCGACCGTCTCCCGCTGCGGCACGTAGGCGAGACGGCGGCGGACCCGCGACAGCGGCTCTCCCCAGAACCGGACGCTGCCGCCGGTGACCGGCACCAGCCCGAGGCTCGCCTTGAGCAGTGTGCTCTTGCCCGCTCCGTTGGGACCGATGATGCCAAACAGGCAGGGCGAGGCAATCTCGAGGTCGACATTCCAAAGCACCGGCCGGCGGCCGTAGGCGACGGTGAGGTCGTGCCACTCGAGCAGCGGGATGCTGCCTGTGGAGGACGATGCCGGAGACTCGGTCGCAGGACGCAAATTCACTCTCGGGTTCCGGGGGTCGGCCGCGGCGGGCTGCCGAGGGTCGCAACGATCGTCTCGACATTTGCCAGCAGCGCCGCCTCGAGCGTCTCGCCGTCGCTGCCAGCCGGCCCGAGGGCGTCGGAGTAGAGCCTGCCGCCAAGGGCGACCGGCTGACCGCGGGCCGCCGCCCCCTCCCGCAGCGCCGTCACGTTGCGGTCGGAGACACTCGTCTCGACGAAGACCGCCGGAATCCCGCGATTGACCACCAGTTCGACCAGCCGGTTCATGTCGGCCAGCCCCGCCTCGCTTTCGGTGCTGGTGCCCTGAACGCCGACGACCTCCAGCCCGTAGGCCCGGCCGAAGTACCGAAAGGCGTCATGCGCGGTGATCAGGACACGGCGGGCCGGAGGAATCGTCGCCAGCCGCGTCCGGATCGCGGTGTCGAGACGCCGCAGCCGAGCGGCATAGGCATCGGCCCGCTGCGCATAGCCGGCGGCGCCGGCCGGGTCCTGTTCCGCAAGCGCGGCGGCCACCGCAGCCGGGCAGTGACTCCAGAGGGCGGCGTCAAACCAGACATGGGGGTCATAGAGTCCGTTTCCGATCGGCAGCAGGCTGCCCGTGGGAACCGCCTCGGCGACCGCCACCACCGGCCGCCGGCGACTGAGACGGTCGAGCAGTTGGGCGAGCTTGCCCTCGAGATGCAGGCCGTTGGCGACGATCAGGTCGGCCCGCATCAGCCGGTCGGCATCGCGCGGCGTCGCTCGGTAGGAATGCGGGTCGACCCCGTCAGCCATCAGGCTCGCGACCGCCACGCGGCTGCCGCCGACCTGCTTGACAAGGTCGGCGACCACCGTCGTTGTCGCCAGCACCTCCAGCGGCCGTTCGGCAGCGGTCGCCGTCGCCGCCACCGTTGCCAGCAAGACTGCGAGCAGGCCATCCGCCCGGTGTCTGACCATGGTTTTGAACCTTCAAAAAAGTTTTTTTGACGTTTCAAAAACTATAGCCGATCGCGAGGCCCTGGAGAACATCCGCCAACGGGCGGGCCCCGCCCCGCCCCCGCCAACCGGCAGTTCTTCCCCAACTCGCACAGGCCGGCGACCGACCGCGGGTCGCCGGGAAGACCGGTCGGCCGGGACCGGCGCGTTGACGCTGAGCGCGGGCATTCTTAGGTTCAGAGGCGTGTGCTGCAGTCGAAGCGTTCCTCCGAGGGGTCTCCCGTTGGAATCGACATACTTCAAACGATTCCGGATGGAGGTCGACCTCGTGAGTGAGCGACGGTGGCGGGCGGCTCGCCTGCCCGAGGGCTATGAGTTTGTCGCCTGGAACGAAGCCCTGCTCGACGTTCATGCCCGCACGAAGTTTGCCGCGTTCCGGCAGGAGATTGACGCAGTCGTCTTCCCCTGCCTCGGCCGGCTTGAGGGCTGCCGCCGGCTGATGCGGGAGATCCGGCGGAAGGCGGGCTTTCTTCCCCAGGCAACCTGGCTCGTCGCCCGCCGGCCGCCGGTCCCGGGGACCACGGCCATGCGGGTCGGTCCCCTGGAATGGTGCGGCACCATTCAGGGCGTGATCGACCGGGCCGGCCTCGGCTCGATTCAGAACATCGGCATCCTCCCGATGGCCCGAGGACGCGGCCTTGGTAGTTGTCTCATCGCCGAATCACTCGCCGGCTTCCGGGCCGCCGGCGCCCGGCGGGCGACGCTTGAGGTCACTGCGGAAAACACCGCCGCCATTCGGCTCTACCAGCGACTCGGCTTCCGCCGCATCAAAACCATTTACAAGAGCGTCGAGCAGGCCCGCCGCGAGCGACACCGCGAGAGACCGTCGGTCGACCGCCTCCCGCTGGGCGTTCCCGCGAGTCAACTCGCGTCCACCGAGGCCAACGCGAACGCCGCTGCGGGCGAACATCGCGGAATCATCGCCACCATGGTGTCGGCGGTTGTTTCCGGTATGGTCGTCGCCGCAGAGCCGGCCGGTGTGGCAGACTCGCAGCGGCTGCCTGAAGATTCGGCGATTCCCGCCGGAGCCGATCCGATCCTTTCGCCCCGTGGTCGCTGACCGCTCGCCACCCCACGATTGCCATCCGTGACGCAACTGCTCCAGACCGCCAGCCTCGACAACGGCATCACCCTGCTCGGGGAATTTCTGCCGGGGGTCGAGTCGGTTTCGGTTTCGTTCCACGTGCCGGCCGGCGGCATCTGCGACAGCCTTGCCGCCGGCGAAATCGGTCGCCCCTGCTGCGGTCTGGCGACGCTCACCGGTGAGTTGCTGCTCCGCGGAGCCGGTGACCGCGACAGCCGGCAGATTGTCGCCGACCTCGACAACGCTGGTGTGCAGTGGTCGCAGTCGGTGTCGATGAGTCACAGCAGCATCGCGGGCGCGATGGTCGCCCGCCAACTTCCCGAGGCGGCGGCGATCTTCGCCGACCTGCTTCGCCGCCCGACGCTTCCGGAGGATCAGTTCGAACCGGCCCGCCAGACCGTCCTGCAGGACCTCGCCGGCACCGAGGACGACCCGGCCCACCGGGCGATGCTGGCCCTCCGGGAGGCCCACTACCCAAGCCCCTGGGGGCTCCCGAGCGAGGGCCGTTCGGCCGATGTGGCAGGCCTGACACCGGCCGACGTCCGGCGGTTTGCCCGCGGATTCTTCCAGCCTGCCGGCATGATCATTGCCGTCGCCGGCCGGATCGACTGGCCCGACTTCGTGTCGCGGATGGAACAGCTCTTTGGCGACTGGCAGGGAAACCCGCCGCCCGCCATCAGCAGCGGCGACCGGGGCCCCCGGCGGTGCCACGTGCAGCACGACTCGCAGCAGACCCACGTCGCTGTCGCTTGGCAGGTGCCCCCCTATCGCGACCCCGAGTCACTCCAGGTGACCGCCGCGTTGGCGGTGCTCGGCGGGGGCTCAAGTTCCCGGCTGTTCAGCGAGGTCCGCGAAAAGCGGGGGCTTTGCTACAGCGTCTCGGCCGGCTACCAGACCCACCGCGATCTCGCCGCGGCGATCGCCTACGCCGGCACCACCGCCGAGCGGGCTCAGGAGACACTCGACGTCATGCTCGCGGAAATTGCCCGGCTGCCCGGATCGCTCGTCACCGACGAACTCGACCGGGTCAAGGCTCGGGCCAAAAGCGGCCTGGTGATGCAGCAGGAGTCGACGGCCGCCCGGGCTGCCGCCCTCGCCCGCCAGTGGTATCACCTCGGCCGCACCCGCACGCTGGCGGAGGATCTCGAGCGGCTCGACAGCCTCACCGTCGCAAGCGTCGAGGGCTGGCTGGCGGCGCATCCGCCGGCCGAACTGACGACCGTCTCGTTGGGCCGCGATCCCCTGGAGGTTCCCGATGCAGTTTCGGCATGAGCGG
>CAZIQV010000118.1:0-6303 GCA_964541275.1 uncultured Chitinophagaceae bacterium
GGTAGCCGGCGGTGGTGTGCTTGATGCCCTTCGGCTTTCCGGTCGAGCCGCTGGTGTAAAGGATGAACAGCGGAGACTCCGAATCCATCGCCACCGGCGGGAAGTCCTCCGGCATGTCGGCGACCAGGTCGTGCCACCAGAGGTCGCGGCCGGGGGTCATGGTGACGTCCTGGCCGGTCCGCTCGAGCACGATCACGTGCTTCACGGTCGGGGACTTTTCCACCGCCTCATCGACGTTCGCCTTCAGCGGCAGGGCGCTGCCCCGCCGCCAGCCGCCGTCGGCGGTGATTACCGCAACCGCCTGGGCGTCGTTGTTGCGGTCAGCGATCGCCTCGCTGGAAAAGCCGCCGAAGATCACCGAATGGACCGCTCCGATCCGGGCGCAGGCAAGCATGGCGACGACCAGTTCCGGCGTCATCGGCATATAGATGGAGACGACATCGCCCGGCCCGATGCCGAGCTTGGCCAGCCCGGCGGCCGCCCGGCTGACCTCGGCCTGCAGTTCGCGGAACGACATCGTCCGGCGTTCACCAGCCGGCTCACCCACCCAGACCAGCGCCGTCTTGTCCCCCAGGCCGGCGGCCACATGCTGGTCGACACAGGCGGCCGAGGCGTTGGTCTTGCCGCCGCAGAACCACTCGGCATGCGGGGCGTTCCAGCGGAGGACCTCCTCGTAGGGCTGCAGCCAGGGCAGCGCCTCGGCCCGCTCGGCCCAGAAGGCGGCCGGGTCTGCCGCGGCCCGGTCATAAAGTTCGCGGTAGGCCTCAAGCGAACCGATCCGGGCCCGGCTGGCAAACGCTTCGGGGGGTGGAAAGGTCCGATGCTCCTGCATCACGCTGGCCACCCGTCCTGCCGATTGCTCCGCTGCCGCCATTGCCCGCTCCTTGCCCGATGTCCGTGGTCAAAACGATTCCCGGGGCATTCAGCAAATCATCCCGAATCCCCAAAGCAGATACCGAGACCGCGGGCCGCCCGGATGGCCGAACCGGCCGGGTCGACCCGCGAGAGCGTGCTGATCGCCGTGGCGATCGGCACACTGGTGATCTCCGGAGGCTGGTAGCATACCATTTCGCCGAAGCGGCCTTCATGGATTGCCTGGACCGCCAGCACGCCGAATTCGGTCGCCAACACCCGGTCAAAGGTCGTCGGCTCGCCCCCCCGCTGGAGATGCCCGAGGACCACGGTTCGGGTCTGACGGTCGAGCCGCCGGGCAATTTCGGCCGCAACCACCTGCCCGATTCCGCCGAGTTTCACCTGCTCATTGGCTCCGGTCGCCGAGACGCAGACGAGGTCACCGGTCGGCAGTGCAGCCCCCTCGGCCACCACCACCAGGGCGTGCCGGCGACCGGCGGCTTCGCGGTCGGTGATCTTGCGGCAGACGCTTTCAAAGGTCCAGCCGATCTCGGGCAGCAGAATGACGTCGGCTCCGCCGGCGATGCCGGCATGCAGCCCGATCCAGCCGGCGTGCCGGCCCATCACCTCGAGCACCATGATTCGCTCGTGGCTTGCCGCGGTCGTCCGCAGCCGGTCGAGGGCGTCGGTCGCCGCCGAGACGGCCGAATCGAAACCGAACGTGAAGGCAGTTGCCCCGAGGTCGTTGTCGATCGTCTTGGGGACGCCGACGACGGGGATGCCGTGTTCGTGAAACTGGGCGGCGATCGCCAGCGAGCCGTCGCCGCCGACGCAGATCAGCCCGCAGATCCCCAGGTGGCGAATGGTCTGGACGACGCCGTCGAGCAGTTTCGGGTCGATGGCAATCCGTTGATCTTCGCCGACCGTCGCCGCAAACCGACCGCGGTTGGTCGATCCGAGGATCGTCCCGCCGAGGGTGAGGATGCCGCTGGTGTTCCCCGGCGTCAGCGGAATGTAATCGACCGGGTCGACCAGCCCCTCGTAGCCCCGCAGGAACCCGACGCAGGCGTAGCCCAGCCGGTCGGAGGAGATCACCGCCGCCCGGATAACGGCGTTGAGGCCGGGGCAATCACCACCGCTGGTGAGAATGCCGACGCAGGGTTTTGAGGCGGTCATCGTCGTTCTCCCGAATTGCACCAGGTGGCCAGGCCGAACCGCAGCAGGTCGCAGCCCCCCTTCATCATCTGGCGGAGGTTTGGCTTGCTGGTGCCCTGCCGGCGGCCGGTGAAGATGATCGGCACCTCGCGGATGAGGCCGCCTGCTCGGTGAACCTGCCAGAGCGTCTGTTCGTGGAACGCGTAGCTGTCGGTCGGCGACTCAATCATGTCGAGGACGTCGAGCCGGATCACCCGGAAGCCACTGGAACCATCGCGGGCCGGCACCCGCATGATCCACCGCGTCCACCAGCAGACCAGCCGACTGAGAATATGCCGTGACAGAGGCCAGCCGACCACATCGCCGCCATGAATTTTTCGTGAGCCGACCACGACATCTGCCGGCGGCTCTCCGGGAGGCTCGACAGCGGCGAGCAGTCGGGGAATGTCGGCGGGGTCATGGCTGAAGTCGGCATCGAGATTGACCGCCAGCTGATAGCCCCGGCTGCGGGCCTCGCGCAGGCCGTCCATCACCGCGCTGCCAAGGCCGCGACGGCCCCGCCGAACCAGCACGGTGAGACGGGGCTCGACCGCCGCCTGTTCGGCGACGAGGTCGCCGGTGCCGTCCGGCGAGTCGTCATCGATCACCAGCAGGTCGAGCCGCGGGTCGGCCGCCAGCACCGCGGCCGCCAGTCGGAGGATGTTGTCCCGCTCCTGAAAGGTTGCCGCAATCGCGAGCACGCGGGCGGCCTCGGGCGGGCTGCCCTCGCGGGCGGGATCGGGGGCGGGGTCGGCTGACATCATGGCGGTGCCGTGAGTGTCGCAGATGCCGCCCGGATGAGAAACCGGGCTGCCCGGCCCGGTCACGCCCGCCGCGATGACTCGAGTCCCCCGCCGCGGCGCAGCCGGGCGAACAGCTGGGAATAGTCGCCGAGCCGGACGGCGAACACCGAGCCGTCGGGGGCATTCGGGTCGGGATGATCGTCCTCCTCAATCACAACCATGTCGGAATCGTCGCAATCGACCGTCGGGGACGACCCCTCGGGGGTCTGCGGGGGGCAGCCTGGCGTCGCTGCCGACGGCACGTCGTCGGCAACTTCGTCGACCGGATCGGCGACCGGTTCGGCGACCAAGCCGTCGCTCCCATCCGCGGCGGGTGCTGCGGCCTCCGGCAGCTGCCGGCCGATCGCCTGACCTTCCCGGCTGGCCACGTGGAGCCGGTGATGAAAGTCGTCCGGCCCCCGCATGACAAATCGCTCGACCACCGATTCTTCATCGGCAAAGAGTTCCGCGAACGGATCGGCCCGCCCGGGATCGTCGGCATCAAACGGTGGATCGAAGACGAGCTCGATTTCCTCGTCGCCGCACTCCGGCCCGCCGGGGGCCGACCGGGGCCGCAGCCGCATCATCACCTCGGCGTCGCTATCGAGCCCGTCAAACCCGCCGGCTGCCCGGGCGAGGGCCTCGATTGCATACTCCGTCGCCCTCCGCGAGGCTTCGAAGTCAACCGCGTGAACACCGGCAGAGGCCTCTTCCTCGGCCTGGTCGGTCGCCGCGGCGGCATCCGGGTCGGCATCGTCGTCGATTCCCGTTTCGGCGAACGCGACGGTGCGAGAGACGGCAGCGTCCGCGCCGGGCGCTGGCAACTCGGCTTCCGGATCCTCGTCGAGGCTTCCAAACTCAATGATCGTCGCCGCGGGGTCGTCGTCCGCAAAGCCGGCGTCGGCCGCTTCGGCGGCACCGTCAGTTCGATCATCATCGTCGGCCGGGTTCCCGATCGGCTCGGCGGGCCGCCCGGCGGCCAGAGCTGCCGGGGGAGGCAGCCGCTGAATTTCCTCCCAGGCGGCGGCGATGTCGGCGGTGGCCACCCGAGCGGCTCCGCGGGCCTCGGCCAGGCGGATCGCCTGGTCGCAGAGCTGGTTGATCAGTCGGGGTACGCCGTCGGTGATCGTATAGATGGCAGCCTCGCAGTCGGCCGCAAATCGATCTTCCCAGATCAGCCCCGCCGCCCGCATCTGGGTCCGGAGGTAGCCGCAGGTCTCCTCGTAATCGAGCGGTTCGAGGTACGCCCGGACTGCGACCCGCTGGGCGAGCCCCTCGCAGTCTTTCTCGCCGAGCAGTTCCTCAAGCCGGACGGTGCCGGCGAGCACGAGATGCACCGCAGGCCGGTCGGTGAGCACGCCGGCGAGCAGCCGCAGTTCTTCAAGCAGGCGACGCGGGAGGGTGTGGGCCTCGTCCACGAGCACCACCAGGCCCGAGCCGGTCGCGGCGAGGCCGCGGAGCCGCTCGACGAGGTTCATCCGCAGTTCTTCCTCGTCGAGACCGCGGTAGGGCTCATCGAGGTCGGCGAGAATCGCCTGCCAGAGCCCCCGGCGGGTGCAGATGCGGCCGCCGGAGAGCAGGGCGATTGCATAGGTGTCGGCCAGCCGCTCGCGGAGGCAGGCCAGCAGCAGCGACTTCCCGGTGCCGGCCGGGCCGACAAGCAGGCCGATTCCCTCGACGCGATCGACCGCCCGCTGCAGCGACTCGACCGCCTGCCGGGCCTCCCGCGATGGGTGAAACGACGCGACCCGCGGGACGGTCATGAACGGTCGGCCGCCGTGCGGCGGGAGTGGAGCGGGCGTTGGCATGGACTCTCAATTCAGGAGTGAGGCGGCCGGAGGTGCGAGAAGGGATGCGGAACGAGGCCGCCTTCGGGACTATCGGCACGTCCCCTCCCGACAGTCTGTTTTCGTCCTCGGAAGGCACCTTCCTGCACTACGGACCGGGCGCATAGACTTTTTCGATTGCGCGGGTCATCCCACCGGCGGCGGCTGTTGCGGAATCTGCCGGTTGGTGCGGCGGCCCCCGAGCCTTTCAAACAGAGTGCGCACGGCATGTTCCGCGTCAAAATTTGTGGTGTGACCTCGGTCGGTGACGGGCAACTGGTGGCTGCCGGCGGGGCCGATGCCGTCGGGCTCAACTTCATCGAGGGCTCGTCCCGCTGTCTGTCCGTTGAGCAGGCGACCGCGATTGCCGCCGCGCTGCCTGCGGAAATTGTCAAGGTGGGGGTCTTCGTCGGTCGGTCGGCCGCCGAGATGCTCGCGATTGCCGCCGGCGTCGGGCTCGACATGATCCAGCTTCACGGATTCTTTGACGGCCCGCCGGCAACCTGCGACCCGCCCTGGCGGTGCGGCGAACTGCGGCCCTATCCGGTGATTCGCGCTGTCCGGCTCGATGAGCCCTCCGCCGACCCGGACCGGCTGGCGACGGCTCGGCAGTGGATCGACGCGGCGGGAGCCTGCGGCTGTCGACCGGCCATGGTCGTGCTCGATGCGGGTGTTTCACGTGGCACAGCGGCGGGCCGGCTTGGCGGCACCGGTCACACTGTCGACTGGGAGGCGGTCGCCGGCTCACCGCCGTTGCAAGTTCCCACCATGCTTGCCGGCGGTCTCACCCCGGAAAATGTCGGGACGGCGATTCGGGCCAGCGGCCTGGCGGTCGTCGACACCGCCAGCGGCGTCGAATCGGCCCCGGGCCAGAAAGATCCCGACCGCGTCAGGCGGTTCGTGGCGGCCGCCAATGCCGCCGCCGCAGCCTCCGGCCCCTTCTCCTGACCTGTGCGCGAGCGTCTGAGCCGCTACAATCGGTCCATTCGAGCGTAAAGGTGCGTTCGGCGGCTTTTTGCCGCCCGTCTGATTGCTGTTCTCGCCCTAGGAGGTTCCCGTGGCCCAAGTCGATACCCGCCTACCGTACAAAGTTGCTGACATGTCTCTGGCCGAGTGGGGCCGCAAGGAGATCATGCTGGCCGAGAACGAGATGCCGGGGCTGATGGCCCTGCGGGAAAAGTATGGCAAGACCAAGCCGCTGGCCGGGGCCCGGATTGCCGGCTGCCTGCACATGACGATTCAAACCGCCGTGTTGATCGAGACGCTGGTCGAACTCGGGGCCGAGGTGACCTGGAGCAGCTGCAACATCTTCTCGACGCAGGACCACGCTGCCGCGGCGATCGCAAAGGCCGGTATTCCCGTCTACGCCTGGAAGGGCATGACCGACGAAGAGTTCGACTGGTGCATCGAGCAGACGCTGTTTTTCCCTGATGGCGAGCCGCTCAACCTGATTCTGGACGACGGCGGCGACCTGACCGCCATGGTGCACGAGAAGTTCCCGGAACTGCTCGGCGGCATCAAGGGGCTTTCGGAAGAGACCACGACCGGCGTCCACCGGCTCTACCAGATGGCCGAGGCGGGCGAACTGAAGCTCCCGGCGATCAACGTCAACGACTCCTGCACCAAGAGCAAGTTTGACAACCTCTACG
>CAZIQV010000119.1:0-6277 GCA_964541275.1 uncultured Chitinophagaceae bacterium
GATACGGGGCTGACGCATGGCGGCCTGTCGGCGGGAGGGCGACGCGCCGACAGAGTACTCCAGCCGCCAGTTCTGTCGCGCAGACGCCAGTATCGTCTCGTTGTCGGCCGGCTTCAACCGGTCTCGCGGCGGCCGATTCCGGCTCCTTGCGAGGTCTGCTACAGTGCGAGGAAGTTCAGCAGGCAGAGCCCCCGGCGGGCCGTCCCCGCCCAACGCCCGCGTCCGGAGCATCATCCCCGCTCGGGCGGCGGCCGCCCCGTTCGGAACAGGAGACATCGCATGTCGCTCGATCCCTACTCTCTCTGCCCGGGCGGAACCGGCAAGAAGATCAAATTCTGCTGCCACGAACTGCTCGGCGACCTCGACCAACTCGACCGCCTCGTCGAGGGCGACCAGGTGCAGGCCGCCCTGGAGCAGGTGGTGCGACTCAGTGACAAGCACCCAGGCAAGGCCTGCCTGCTGGCCACCCGCACCAAACTCGAACTGGCGGCGAAGAAGTTCAACGATGCCGCGGTCACGAGCCGGGCATTCCTCGAGGCCTTCCCCGACAACCCGCTGGCACTTGGCCACGCGGCCGTCACCGCCGCGCTGGGCGACAACCTCCAAGAGGCGGCGACGCTCTTCGACCGCGGACGGGAGGCCGTCGCCGCCGAAGTCCCCGACGACCTCGTCCGAATCGGCATGACGCTGGTGCAGGTCGCCTGCCAAGTGGGCCAGTTCGGCCTCGCAGAATCGACGATTGAGTGGCTCAGCGAAAAATCGCTCGGGTCGGAGGAAGAACGCAGCGTGCTCGCCGAGACCTTCCTCACGGCGGGGCCGCCGCCAGCCCTGCGAATCCGGGTGCCGCTGGCGGAGACGCCGGCCGACACGCCCTGGCGGTTCGAGTTTGACACGGCGCTGAAGCATGCGATTGCATGGCGGTTGTCGAAGGCGTTGAAAACCTTCACCAGTCTCAAGGGGGTTGCGGCCGAAAGCCCCGAACTCTGGAAAAATATCGCCCTGCTCTGCGAGCGGTTGGCCCGCCCGCTGGAGGCGGCAGAGGCCTGGCTGAAACTCGCCGACCTCCGGGCCGGCACCGGTGACGCCACCAGCCACGACGACGCGGTCGAGGCGACCGGCCGGGCGGTGGCCCTCGAAGGCCAGGCCAACCCGGAGCGGTCGCCGGTGATCCGCTACAAGGTGCTGCGGGCTCCACTCGACGGCGACCTCGACCTGCTCGAAGACGCCCTGCGAAAAAGCGAGCACTTCGAGGCCAGCCCCGTCGACCGGGCCCGTTGGGTCTCCCGGGGAGCGGTGCCGCCCCGATCAAGCTGGCGGGTCTACGCGGCGGCCGACGCAGACGCCGGACAGCGGCTGCTCGGCTCGTTGTTGCTCCACGGCAAGCAGACCGACCGCGACGCCGAAGTGACCCTCCAGGGGCTCGCGCCCGACATCGCTGCCGCCCGGGAACTCGTCGAAGCACCGCTGCAGTGCACCCTCGAAGAGGCCGATCAGCCGGCCGGCCTGCCGGTGGTCACGCCGCTGAATTATCTCGCCGGCAGCCAGTTTCGGGTCGTTCCGCCGCCACCGTCGGCGACGCCGCCGGCGGCTGGCGAAGATGCCCCGATCGACGAACTGCTGGCCAAGCAGCAGGCTCAGGTCGCCCGGAGGTTCGTCTCGCTGTGGCCCGACACGCCGCTGCCCGAACTGCTCGGCAAGACACCGCGGGAGGCTGCGGCTGCCGGAGGAGAGTCGCAGCGGCGGGTCGAGGCGATCGTCAACGACGCCGAGGCGACCGAGATGATTCCGGCCGGCCGCGATATCTGGCCAGATCTCCGCCAGGCGGTGGGCCTGCCGGTCCCGCCGCCCATTGAATCAGCCACACCGCTCGGGACGGTTCCGCCGCAGCGGTGGCTGCGGCTCAATCTGGCCAAGGTCGAACTCGACCAACTCCGGGGTCTGTTGCTGGCGGCGGCTGATGTCGGCTACAGCCTCACCGCCGAGCGGGTCGCCGAGGCGGTGCTTGCCCGCGAGGGAATCGCCGACGCCGATCGCTGGCAGGCCTACGGCGTGCTGGAGGCCCGGGCCCGGACGACGACGCGGCGGCTCGAGATCCTCGAGAAGATCCGCAGCCTCGCCAAGGTGATGCAGGCTGACGAGGGGATGCTTGATGTCGCGGAACTCCGCCTTCAATTGCAGCGTGGTGACCAGCCGGCCTTCCTGCGGGTGATGGAGCGGATCCGGCGGCTTCACGGCCAGAACCCCCGGGTTGCCAGCGGTGTCGCACAGGTCCTGATGGAGGCCGGCATCGACGTAAACGCCCTCGCCGCAGCCGGCGGTGGGGGAGTTCCCGCAGCGGCCGCCGGACCGGCGGGTCCGGCGACCGCGGCGGCGGCCCCGCCGGCTGGTCCGCCGGGCAAGCTCTGGACGCCCGGCAGCGAAGCGGCGGGTGGCGGCGGAGAAAAGCCGGCGATCTGGACACCGTGAGCACCGCCGAAATCCCGTCGGGGTTCGCGGCGGCCGACCTGCATTGCATGCGGCGGGCGATCGAACTCGCCCGCCGGGCGGAAGGGCTCGTCGAACCCAACCCGATGGTCGGCGCGGTGGTCGCGGGTCCGGACGGCCAGATTCTCGGCGAGGGCTGGCACGAACGGTTTGGCGGTCCCCATGCCGAGGTCAACGCCCTGGCGGCGGCCGGAACCCGCAGCCGCGGCGGCACCCTCTTCGTCACCCTCGAACCCTGCTGCCATCACGGGAAGACGCCCCCGTGTACCGAGGCAATTCTCGCGGCCGGCATCCACCGGGTGGTCGTGGCGGCAGGCGATCCCCATCCAGCGGTCGCCGGGGGCGGCCTGGCAGCGTTGCGTCGGGCTGGCCTGGAGGTCGACTGCGGGCTGCTGGAGGCCGCAGCGGTCCGGCTCACCGCACCATTTCGTCGGCTCATCCGGCAGGGCCGTCCCTGGGTGATTGCCAAGTGGGCGATGACGCTCGATGGCTGCCTGGCCCTTCCGCCCGCCGACACCGGTCGGCAGCCGGCCGAAACCGGCTGGATTTCCTCGCCGGCGTCCCGCGAACGCGTCCACGATCTCCGCCGCCGCGTCGACGCGATCCTCGTCGGCATCGGCACGGCTCTGGCCGATGATCCCCTCCTCACCGCCCGGCCGCCGGGGCCGCGGCCGCTGCTGCGGGTGGTGCTCGACCGCGCCGCCAGGCTTCCGCTGGCCTCGCGGCTGGTGCGGTCAGCTCGTCACGACCCGCTGCTGGTGGCGGCCGGTCCTGAGGCCCCGGCGGCGCGGTTGGCCGAGCTTGAGCGGGCCGGCTGCGAGGTCTGGCGGAGCCCGCTGGCGGAGAATGCCGCGATGCTCGCCGGGCTGCTGGCCGAACTCGGCCGCCGCCGGCTGACCAATCTTCTGGTCGAAGGGGGGGCAGCCGTCCTTGAAGCCTGCTTCGCCGCCGGCGTCGTCGACGAGGTCTGGGCCTTCGTGGCCCCGCGGCTCGCCGGCAGCCGGACGCAGGCGGTCGCCGAGGTGCCGGGAACCCTGCCGGCCCTCGTGATCGAGACGGTGGAGCATTCCGGAGGCGACATTCTCATCCGCGGCCGACCGGCGGCTGACCCCGCCATCACCACGTCGTGAAGGGCTGTTTGGGGTTCGGATTTTTTGCCGGCATGATCGCTGCCGAGTCGACCCGGAACTCCTCCAGCAGCTGCTGGAGCGTGGCGAGTTTTTCGGGACGGCCGGCTGCCAGATTGGTCCGCTCGCCGGGATCATCGGCGAGGTTGAACAGTTCCGGCTCTTTGCCCCAGTACCATTCGATCAGCTTCCAGTCCCCGAGCCTGACCGCGGCGCCGGGGATGCCGCCCTGGTTGCCCCAGTGGGGATAGTGCCAAAACAGCGGCCGCTCTGCCGGCTCGGCGGCAGGGTCGCTGAGGGCCGCGAAAAATGACACGCCGTCCCGGTGCTGCTGGGGCAACAGCGGCAGCCCGGTCGCCTCGAGAATTGTCGGAAAGTAATCGGTCGAGATGACCGGCCAGGCTGAGACGCTGCCGGGCGGTGTCACCCCCGGCAGCCGCGCCAGCACCGGTTCGCGGATGCCTCCCTCGTAGAGCCAGCCCTTGCCCGCCCGAAAGGGCAGGTTTGAGGTGGGTGATCCCTCGGAGGTCGAGAGCCCGCCGTTGTCCGAGGTGAAGATCACCAGGGTCTGCGACGCGAGGCCGTGGGTGTCGAGGGCATCGAGGACCTTGCCGACGGCGGCGTCGAGCGCCTCGACCATGCCGCCGTAGACGGCGTGGGCCTGGACCGTCCGATTCTGCCGCGGCGGCTCCGCCGTGAAGGCGTCGGCCAAACCCCGCTCCCGCTTCCGCTGCTGATACTTTGCGACCAGCTCCGCCGGGGCCATCAGCGGCGTGTGGACCGAGTAGAAGGAAAGGTAGGCGAGAAACGGCCGGTCTTTGTGAGCCGCGATGAACCGGGCGGTCTCGGTCGCGAGCCGGTCGGGCAGATGCTCCCCCGGCGGGCCGTCGGCCAGCCGGGGGTTGCCGTAGGGTGAAAAGTATTTGTTGCCGCCGTAGGGACCGCCCCGCTCGATGCCCCCCTTGTTCACCTCAAAGCCATGATCCTCCGGCCAGGAGCCCTGCCTGCCGAGGTGCCACTTGCCGGCAAAGAAGGTCGCATAGCCGTGCGACTGCAACGCTTCGGCCAGCGTGGTGTGGCCCGCCGCGAGTTGGCCGAGGTAGGCCGCCGGCCAGAGCGGCCGGTCGCGATGGCGGCCGAAGTTCCCGTCGGTCACGGGGTCATATCCGGCCGGCAGCCTCTGGCCGAAAAACTGATTGGGAGCCCCGAAGTAGTCGGTGTTCCGCGTGCGGGCCGGCCACTGGCCGGTGAGCACTGCCGACCGGGTCGGCGAGCAGACCGGGCAGGCGGCGTAGCCGTTGCTGAACCGCATCCCCGAGTCGGCCAGCCGCTGGAGATTTGGGGTGTCGTAGAAGCATTCGGGGTTGAATGGCGTCGTGTCCCGGGCTCCGAGGTCGTCGGCAAGGATGAAGACGACATTGCGGGCGGCCGGGCCCGCGGCGGCGGACGAACCGAGGCAGAGGAAGGCCAGGACGGGAAGCATTCGAATCATTGCGATCGCGCTCCGGGGAGGGTTGGGACGAGCCTGTTGAGCGGGGCTCTCCGCCGGCCCCTCACGGCCGCTGGGGATGCAGCCGCGGCTGGCTGCCGACGGCGACCCGGTTGACGGCGGCGAGGAATGCCCGGGCCGCAGCCTCGAGGGAATCGGTCGACACCCCGCGACCGCGGTGCAACTGGCCGCGGTAGCGTTCCGCCGTCGCTTCCAGTTCCACGGTCACCTCGGCCTGGGCATCCTTGCCGACGGTGACCGCCTGCACCCGGAAGTCGCGGCAGATGGTGGTGATGCCGGTGAGCTTTTCGATCGCCAGGAAGATTCCGTCAATCGGCCCGTCTCCGGCAGTGATCGAGACCGACTCAGTCCGGCCCTCGCGGCGCACCCGCAGCGTGACCGTCGGTGAGATGCCGCTCTCCGAACTGACGCTGTAGCCCTCGAACACAAACACCTCCGGCAGGCTGGCGAACTGCTGCTCGCAGAGGGCGGCGATGTCCCCGTCATAGATTTCCTTCTTCCGATCGGCGAGCAGCTTGAACTGCTCAAAGACCGTCTGCAGCTGCTCGCCGGAGATCTGATACCCGAGGGCCGCCGCCCTGTCGGCCAGCGCCGCCCGGCCGCTGTGCTTGCCGAGGACGAGGTCGGTCCGTTCCAGGCCGACATCCTCCGGCCGCATGATCTCGTAGGTGCTGCGGTCCTTGAGCATGCCATCCTGATGGATCCCGGCCTCGTGGGCGAAGGCGTTGCGGCCGACGATCGCCTTGTTGCGCGGCACCTGGATGCCGGTGACGTTGGCGACGAGCCGGCTCGTCGGCACCAGCCGCTGGGTTACCACCTGCGTCTGCCGACCGTAGACGTCGGCCCGCGTCCGCAGGGCCATTACCACTTCTTCGAGCGAGCAGTTGCCGGCCCGCTCGCCGATGCCGTTGATCGTGCACTCGATCTGGCCGGCGCCCGCCTCGACCGCTGCGAGGCTGTTGGCCACCGCCAGCCCGAGGTCGTCGTGGCAATGCACGCTGAGGACGGCCTGGTCGATGTTTGGTACCCGGCTGCGGAGCGTTGCGATCACGGTATGCATCTGGCGGGGGGTGGCGTAGCCGACCGTGTCGGGGATGTTGATCGTCGTCGCTCCGGCGGTGATCGCCGCCTCGACGACCCGGCAGAGGAAGTCGAC
>CAZIQV010000120.1:0-6266 GCA_964541275.1 uncultured Chitinophagaceae bacterium
CGGAGCCGCCCGGTCCGGCGAGCTCCCAGTAGACGAAGAGGCAGCGCGGGTCTCGCACCATGGCGACGACGCGGTCCTCGCCGTAGCCGGTGGCCAGGGCCGGGCCGCGGTCCAGGAAGGTCGCCGCCGGGGCCGGCGGGGCCGGCGGGGGAACCACGCCGCCGGGCACGTCCGCGAGCGGCGGCCGGCCGGCGATCTCCGCCGCGGGGGGCGGCGCGGGAGCCGGGGGTTCCGCTTCGCGGCGAGACCCGGTCTTCTTCCCCGTCCGCCCGCGCGCCGCCGGGGGGGCGGTCTTCCGCGGGGCCCGGCGCTTGCCCGCCGGCTTGGCCGGGCGCCGCTTCCGGGCGGGGCGCCCCAGGCCGAGGGCCTCGAAGAGCTGCTTCTTGTTCATCCGGCTGCGGTACTTGATGCCCTTGCGCTCGGCGCGCGCGTAGAGTTCCTCGCGCGTGTAGTCCTCGGGCGTCCTCTTGGGCTTTCGAGGCATCGGGCCCTCCCCCCCCTACCTGGCCGGTGATGGGCTGCCGGCGTTGAACTGCTCTCCGCTGAACAGCTTGGCTGGGCCGGCGGCTGCCGGGTTTGTATCGACCTCAATGCCGTGCCTCCCGCCGGGATCGCCGGCATAGCGGCAACCGACAAGGCCCGCGATGTCGATGGCCTGACGGTTTATGGGCCGCTCGGCGTGGGCGGCACAAAGATGAAGATTCACCGGGCCGCCATCGCCCGGCTGTTTACCGCCAACGACCAGTGGCTCGACGCGGAGGAACTGCTTACGATCGGGGAGCAACTCGACGCTTCCGCCTGACCGCCCAGTCGATTGCGGCCGGACAGAGCCGGGCGAGGCTGGCAAATGCCTTGGCCCGCCAGCCGGGTCGGATGCTCGCTCGGCCCGTCGCCAGAGCCCGCACAATCGCCGCCGCCGTGACCGTCGCGGAGAGTGGCCTGCCTGCTGACCAGTTCGGCCGGTTGCCGCTGAGCAAATGGTCCCAGAACTCCGACTCGGTCGGGCCGAGGACCGCCAGCAGCAGGTCGACGCCGCGGTCGGTGAGTTCGGGCCGGACCGCGGCGGCAAAGCTGTGCACCGCCGCCTTGGCCGCCGAGTACTCGGCATGCAGCGGGAGCGGGTGCAGCCCGAGGATCGACCCGACGATCACGGCTGCCGGCATCCGGCCCCGCGACAATTCCGGCAGGCATAGCCGCAGCAGTTCGGCCGGGGCGAAAAAGTTGATCTCGAAAATCTGCCGGAGCACCTCGGGGGACGACTCGGCGAACGGGCCGATCGCCCCGGCGCCGGCGGCGGCGATCATCAGATCAAGGCCACCGAGTTCCCGGCAGGTGTCGCCGACAACCTGCCGACGAAAGTCGTCGTCGGTCAGGTCACCCGCCAGCGGCACCAACCGACCGGCGAACTCGCTCGCCGCGGCCGCGGTCTCGAGGAGCCGCTGATGACGGCGACCGGTGATCACGAGGTCGACACCCTCGGCCGCCAAAGCGATGGCGAGGGCTCGGCCGACCCCCGAGGACCCTCCCGTCAACAGGCCCCGGAGCCCGGCAAGTTGGCGGCGGCCGACCATCTCACGAGGCTTCCGTCAGCGGTGATGGCCCGGGGCGTTCCGCAGCCGGCGGAACGGACCGGTCGGTCGCCGACGGTCTGGAAAACAGGTCTGCCGCGCGGTCGCAAACCGTCGCCTCAGCAGGATCGATCCGCCCCAGAACCGCCGCCGGCACCCGGCAGTGGATGGTCATCCGCTCATCCCCGAACCGCCGCGAGCGGATCTCACCGTGGGCAGCCAGCCAGGCGAGTAATCGTCCGTTGCCGGCGTCAGTTTCGATGTCGACGTCGCGAAAACTGCGGCCGAGCGCATCGCTGGCAGCCTGGGCGAGTTCGTCGAGCCCTGTCCCGGTCCGGGCCGAAATGCAGACGGCGTGAGGATGACGGGCCAGCAGCCGTTCGCGGCTGACCCGGTCGGCCACGGCGTCGATCTTGTTGAGAACAAGGATGGTGTCCTTCATCTCGACGCCGAGTTCCTCCAGAACGCCGTTGACGGCCGTGATCTGCTGCTCGACCAGCGGGCTGGAGGCGTCGGCCACATGCAGCAGCAGATCGGCCTGCCGGGTTTCTTCGAGCGTCGCTTTGAAGCTGGCGATCAGCCGGTGAGGAAGGTCCCGGATGAAGCCGACGGTGTCGCTGAGCAGCACCGGTCCCCAACTGGGCAATTTCCAGCGACGGGTGCGGGTGTCGAGTGTGGCGAAGAGTTTGTCCTCGGCCAGCACGGCGGCATCGGTCAGCGCGTTGAGCAGCGTGCTCTTGCCGGCATTGGTATAGCCGACGAGGGAAACGGTCATCTGTTCGTGCCGGGCGGCGACCTGCCGCTCACGGCGACGGTGGATCGTCAGCAGTTCCTGGCGGAGATCGTGGATTCGCTTTTCAACCAGCCGTCGATCGACCTCCAGCTGTTTTTCGCCCGGCCCCCGCATGCCGATCCCCATCTTCAGTCGCGACAGGTGGGTCCACATCCGTTTGAGCCGCGGGAGCGAGTATTCAAGTTGGGCCAGTTCCACGGCCAGCCGGGCCTCGTGGGTCCGGGCCCGGGCGGCAAAGATGTCGAGGATCACCTCCGAACGATCGAGCACCTTACAGCCAAGTTCCCGCTCGAGGTTGCGGGTCTGAGCCGGCGAGAGATCGTTGTCGAACATCACAACGTCGGCGTCGTGGTGCTCGACGAGTGCCGCCAGTTCAGCCAGCTTGCCGCGGCCGAGGTATGTTCGCTGATCGGGCTCGGGCCGCCGCTGAATCAGCTCGCCGACGATGTTCGCGCCGGCGGTGGTGGCCAGTCCGGCAAGTTCGGACAGCGGGTCGCTGGGGTCGGCCGGGGGGCTGAGATAGACGCCGACAAGCACCGTCGGCTCCGCCTCGACACCGGTGGTCCGTTCCGGCAGGCTCATGGGTTGGCCTCTCCCGCCCCGGCTGTGAGATGGCAGCAACTCTCCCAGCGACGGGTGTCGAGCAGACCGTCGGCGACCGCATCTTTGACGGCACAGTCCGCTTCGTGGGAGTGCGTGCAGTCGGGGAACCGGCAGTGGTTGGCCAGCGGTCGCAGGTCGCGAAAGGCGGCCGGCACCTCGGCGGGCACCGTCTCCCAGAGCTGAAACTGCCGTACCCCCGGAGTGTCGACGAAGCTGCCGCCACATGAATGAGGCAGCAGGCGGGCGACGGTTGTCGTGTGCCGCCCCTTGTCGTTGTCTCGGCTGACATCGCCAACCGGGAGGGCCAGGGCCGGCTCGAGTCGATTGAGAAGCGAAGACTTTCCGACGCCGCTCTGGCCGATCACGGCGGTGACCCGGCCGTCGAGTTCCACCCGCAGTCGCGGAATGCCGAGGCCCGAGGCGGTTGAACAGAGCACGACCGGGTAGCCCATTCTCGCGTAGACGCCGGCGAGGGGCACGAGGCCGGCCGGGTCGACGAGGTCGACCTTGTTGATGCAGATGACCGGCCGGATGCCAGCCGCCTCGGCCGCGACGATGAGCCGGTCGATCAGCCCCGGCTTGAGGTCGGGTTCGGCCGCGCTGCCGACGATGAAGACCTGGTCGACGTTGGCGACGATCGTGTGGCGGCGGCCGCGGCTGGTTCGGCACAGGGCGGATCGCCGGGGCTCGACAAAGGCGATCGTGGCTTCCTCGCCCCGGCCCTGCACCCGGACCCAGTCACCGGCGAGCACGGGGTGCCGTTGATCGCTGGCCAGATCGCAGAGGACCTGCCGGATCGTGCACCGCTCGACCCGGCCGGCGGCATCGCGAACGAAACTCTCAAGTCCGTGGGCATGGAGCACCTGCCCCCGCCAGCAGGTCGCCGGATCGGCGGCCGCCGCGGCCGGCATCTCGTCGGCCAACCGCACGGTCCGCTTGCGGGTGATTTCGCCCTTGCCTGAGAGCCGTTCACTGCGGGCGAGGAGGTCGGTGGCCTCGTCGTTGGCCAACTCTCGGGTCACGTCGGTCCGCCGCCGCTTTGCGTGGCGGTTTTTACGGAAGTTGACCCGGGACGTACGCGGTTGCGGCATGACTTCATGATATCCGCGAGACTCGGGCCGCGGCGACCGCGGAGATTTCCTCACCTGCTCAGCGCGGCGGTCGCCGCGGGTTCCTGCGCTGTTTTTTCCCTTCCAGCCCCGACGCCTGCAGCAGGCTGCGGCTGAAGACGTCGGGTTCGACGAGCCGGTTCCGGGCCTCTTCCGATGCCCCGAGATCGTTGGGGTCGTAATGAAACTCAAACTCATGCTTGGCGACGGCCAGGGTGTCGCCCGGTTTGACGTGCTGCTCACTGATCCGCACGCCGTTGACCTTGGTGCCGTTGCTGCTGCCCAGGTCCTTGACCATCCAAATCCCCTCCTCGACCGTGAGTTCGCAATGAGCCCCGGAGACGGTCGGGAACCGCAAGACGATGTCGGACGACTCCCGCCGGCCGACGACAAGGCTTTTTTTCAGCAGGGGAATCGGGTCGCCACCGCCGAGCGGCTGCAGTTCTCCATACATCTCACACGCACTCCTCAGCGGGCCGGGGGCAGGCAGACAGGTGCCGCCGCAGCCTGCGAACCCCTCAACTATACGATGCCCCAGACTGTCGCGTTCGCAAAGTCGCCCGCCGGGGGCACGCCCGCACTTCGGCGTTCGTGGCGGCGGCGGTCCGCGGTCGTGGCGGGGTTGCCGCGAGGGGAAAACGGCTGTCGGATCCGCCGGCGGCGGCAGCCCACCCGGGGTTTTTCGCGGTGCGGGGCAGCCTGCTTGCCCGCGATCGGTTCGGGTGCGACAGTTCTGGTTGCAGAATCTGAGCGGGCCGGGCGGTCGCTCGCAGTCCTCGTATCGTCGCGGTTTGCCCCGCATTCCGGGGCGGTTGCGGGGACGCGGGAGGAAAGTCCGGGCTCCGCAGGGTGCGATGGTGGGTAACGCCCACCGGCCGAAAGGTCAGGGAAAGTGCCACAGAGAAGAGACCGCCGCCGGCTTCGGCCGGCGGTAAGGGTGAAACGGTGAGGTAAGAGCTCACCAGCAGGCCGGGTGACCGGTCTGGCTCGGTAAACCCCATCGGGAGCAAGGCCGAACAGGGGGGAGTTCGCCGGTGACGGCGGCCCGGGGCGACCCGCTCCGGCTTCTCCCCGGGTGGGCCGCTGGAGGCGGCGGGTAACCGTCGCCCAAGAGAAATGATCGCCCCGCCGCAGTCGCGGCGGACAGAACCCGGCTTACAGGCCCGCTCAGATTCCTGGTACACCCCCTCAAGTAAGCGTTCTTCTTCAGTCGGCGGCCATCTCGCGGTGGCTCTCGTCGTCGATCAGTTTCAGCAGTTTCGAAATGCACAGAGTGTTGATGCTGACCTGCAGCTGCTGGGCCTCTGCCTTGAGGGTTTCGTGCAGCGACCGGGGCATGCGGACGGTGATGACCCGCTGGCTCTCGCGGATGGCCGGCCGCTCCTGCTGCCGCTGACGGAGATCGTCGAGCATCTCGCGAATTCGGGCATACTCCGGCGAACACTCAAATTTGATCAACGACTCGGGCGTCTGGAACGTTCGCCGGACGATGCCGTCGAGCCCCATGATTTCCCGAAAAAAGACCAGCCATTCGGGGCCGGTTTCGTACAGCTGCTCGGCGACCTCGAGGACTGCCTGGGGACCATGGTCCCGACGGGGGGTGAAGGCTGGCGCCGAGTCATCGGTTCGTGTTGACATGGCCGTGCTCTCATGCAGGGTTCAGCCGCGGCGTCTCGCCGCGGTCTTCTGATCGCCGGCGGTCTCGGTCGCCGAACGCAATTACTCTGCGGCAGCAGTCAAGCTGTCAATGCAAGTCGTTTGATAGCAACGACTTAGTATCTTGTCGCTGCCGCTGTCGAGAAACTGTGCAGCCCTGCGCTCCGAGCGGGCAGCTGGGGGGCTGCCCAATGTCTGGGCAGTCGGCGTTTGTCGCATTTACCAACTGTCCTGCTTTTCCGGGGCGGGGCTCGGTTCGGGTGCGAGGCTCGGTCGCGGCTCTTTTCGGCCGATCGCCTGTTCGAGCACGGCGGTGGCGATGTCCTCCGCCACGACGGTCTGCAGGGCCCGCCAGCCGGGCACCGCATTCACTTCGAGAATCTGCAGCGACCCGTCGAGCCCCGGAAGCAGGTCGACGCCGGCGATTTCCGTCGCCAGTGTCCTGGCGGCCCGCCGGGCGATATCCAGCCACTCCGAGGGGGGAGTGAAGCTTGCCGCCGTCCCGCCGAGGCTGATGTTTGTGATCCACTCGCCGGC
>CAZIQV010000121.1:0-6237 GCA_964541275.1 uncultured Chitinophagaceae bacterium
CGACGAAGCACTCGCCGAGGCTGCGGAAGACGACATCCCTTTCTAGCAGCCCTTAAAAACTCTCGGTGACAGGGGCAGATCGGCATCGACAGTCGTGTCGCGCTCCGGGTGCTAAAAGAGATGTGGACGCAGCCGACGAGAAGCCCGAGCGGCGAACCTGCGGGACTGCGGTTTTCGGATCAAAAAGCCGATTCCCTCAGCGTGCGCTTCGGGCTTCAAAGCACGCGATTTTCTTTGCGGGTGGGAACAATGGCGACGCAACACGACGTTTGTTGGTGCTTCCTGAGAGACCATGACGAGGCCGAAGAGCGAAAGAGGAGTCGCCCGATGCTCATTCGCTTGCCCGACACGCTCATTCGCTTGCTCGACACCCTGTGTGCCGAACAGTATTGCCAGATTGCCATCCCTGGCTCACGGTGCGCGAATACGGAGAAACGCTTGTCGACCCAGGCAACCTTCCGAGAACCCAGGGAACGGTTCAGCGGAGCCAGTCGCCGCATCCGCCGACGGCCGATCACCAAATCTGACGGGCCCGTTATGAAAGCGTCTCTGAGGCGGAAACTCCAGCCGACTACGAGTGTCTCTCCGGGGATTGTCAGGGCTTCAGCTCAAAAGAGTGCTCGCTCTTTTCCGGGGCGACTTCGATCTTGAGGGTCGATTCCTTGTTGTACTGCTTTGGAATATACATCTCGTAGACCGGGTCTTTTTCGCCGGGGTTGACCTCGGTGAACTTGCCGGGCACGACCCGGCTGGCAGTGATCTCGACGAGCATCGGTCCCGCTTCGACTTCCGCCTCGTAGCCGCCGTCGACGATTTCGGCCGAGTAGCCTCGCCCATCGCCGCCGAGGTGGCGGAACAGGATCTTGCCTTGGTCGACGGGCTCGCTGGCGAAGGTCACGGCTCCACTGACCGGATAGGTTTCCGGCCCACTGGTGGACGGCGTGCAGCCGGCGGCAGCAAGCATCCCGACTGCGACAAGGGCAAGAACGCAGGTCTGGGAATGCTTAGTTTTGAATAACAAGTCCGTCACTTCTCGTGCCCATCCTCTGCCAGGTGCTCCGCTGAATCGAATCATTCACGAAGCTGGTCGCCCCGTCACCCATCACGACACCGACGCCTCCCGGGTGCATGCTGCGGGCGAAGTTCCACCGGCCGCTACCGGCAGACCGGTCCTCGCAGGGTGCCCCAGCCGGTGCCATCGGCCAGGTCGTCTTTTTGCAGCTATAGACCCGATCAGCCACCGCGGCATTGGGCACCTCAAAGCTCGAAAAGCCGTAAGAGCCATGGGGCGCGCCGCCCCAATAGCCGCCGAGTTCACCCCAGGCTCCCCCGGTGCCGCGAATGATGCCTTCCGACGCCAAGAGCGTCTTTGAGGACCCATCGGTCGCATCAGCGATTGCCACCTGAGAGTTCCGGTAGAAATAGCCGCCGGAGTCACCGTAAGCGATGTCCCGTTGCGTCGCCGTCGAACCGCTCCAGGTGATGCCGCCGGCGGAAACGGCGTAGTTGCCCTGGAAGGCGACAGTGCCTCCGTTGCCACCCTTGCCCGGCGCCGACGGATCGCTCGGGCAGGCGAGGGCGGCGACCGGTGTTGACGCAATGAACGATGTGATCTGGTGCACATAGGCCGTTCGGTCGGCGGTGTAGGCGTCAAAGAGATTCTGCTCTTCGAGGAAGGGGAGCGTCCGCTGATACCAGCACTCGCGGCGATGATAGTACTGCGTGCCGTCGTGGGGTGAGACGCCGGCGGTGCTTTCGGGCAGGTGTCCGACCGGCAGAACGCGGTTGGTGTTTTCGTAGTTGTGCAGAGCCAGCCCGAGCTGCTTGAGATTGCTGATGCAGCTCGCCCGCCGAGCGGCCTCCCGGGCATTTTGCACCGCTGGCAGCAACAAGCCGACGAGGACGCCGATGATCGCAATCACGACGAGCAGTTCGATAAGCGTGAAGGCCCCGCGGCGATGGCAGGTTCGCCGGCGGCCGGTGACACCACCCGCGGAGACAACGCAGATGCCCGCCGCAGAGCTCGGTAAGGTCTGACGCATTTTTGCCATCCTTTAACTGAAAAACTGTAAAGATTCGTGATCGGCAGAAGAAGAGAGAGGATTTGACGCACAACAGCCTCGACATCAACGCCGTTTGCTGCCGAAGTCACAGCCTTTTTGAGCCGCCGGCCACCATGCAGGCTGACCGACCGGAGAGTCGGGTTTGTCGAAACAATCCCTCACCTCGGTTTTCTCCCACGTTCCTAACCCCTGTAACGCTCTCAATGCTAGCAAAGACGTTTTCTTCGTCCAAACAAAATGGCTCTATTTGAAAGGAGCAAATCTTATGCCGAGAATCTTAATCGGCGAACACCGAGGGACTCCTTCAACGCCAGACCAGCCACCCGCGACGCAGGCTTTGCCCCGAATCAATGACCATCTTTACTCGCCAAAAGCGACGCTGGCGACAACCCACAGGAGAAGCCAGTCGCGGCCGCGAGCAGACGATAATCGCGGCGTTTTTCGCGGCAGTTCATCGAGAAATGCTGCCTGCGCTCCTCCGCGCTCACCCACCGCTGCACAGCCCGCAGGCAGCCGCTGCACCGACGCGGGCAGACCGCCTTTCTCTTGCCTGACCAGTCAGGGAAAGACCCGCTAACCAGCAGGGTGACGCGCGACGTCGGCACCACGGGTGAACTTCCGGAGCGGCTTCTCCAGCCCGCTATCGAAACCCGCCCAGCCGGCGGCGGAAGCGATCGACCAGGACCGCTCCGAGAATCACCAGGCCGAGGACGACCTTCTGCGTGTAGCTTTCGACGCCGGTGAGATTCATACCATTCTGGATCACGGCAATCACGAACGCCCCCACAAGCGTGCCGAGCATCTGCCCCTCGCCGCCAGCCAGCGACGTTCCTCCGACAACGACTGCCGCAATCACATAGAGTTCGTACATGCTGCCGTAGGTCGGCGAACCGCTTTTGAGTTGGCTCGCAAGGATCACGCCGCCGAGCCCCGCCAGCAGGCCGCAGGCGACGTACGACAGCACAATCACCCGGCCGACCAGCACACCTGACAGCCGGGCGGCCTGCGGATTGCCGCCAACCGCGTAGAGGTGGCGGCCGAAGACGGTCCGGGTCATCAGCAGGTGGCCCAACCCGTAGAGGACGAGCAGCAGCACGACCGCATGCGGCAGACCGAAGAGGCCGATCCCCCGGCCGAGCCAGACAAAGCCGTCGGGAACCTCGGCGATCGACTCCCCGCCGGAGAGCATCGAGGCCAGCCCGCTGGCCACCAGCATCATCGCCAACGTCGCGATGAATGGCGGCACGCCAAACCGCGTCACGACGAGGCCGTTGATCGCTCCGGCCGTGCCGCAGAGGGCGATCGCCGCCGTCGCCGCCAGCAGCATACCCAGCGGCGTGGCTGCGGCGGCTCCGGCCCAGTCGCGAATCAGCAGCGTGGCCGTCACCGCCGCGAGCGCCGCCAGACTGCCGACCGAGAGATCGATCCCGCCGGCGATGATCACGATGGTCATGCCGATGGCGATGATGGCAATCACGGTGATCTGATTGGCGATGTTGAGCAGATTGGCGGGCTTGAGGAACGTCGGCCAGAGGACCGGCTCAGGGGTGACCACCACCGGCCCTCCCAAGCCCGGGACGAGTTCATCCAGTTCGGTCAGCACCAGCCAGGTCGCCGGCCGCTCAGTCGCGACAACGGCAGCCGGCAGAGCAGCTGCGGCGACGCAGCGTTCCAGCCGCTGCCGCAGCTGCCGCGGCTCGCCGGCGACGGTTGCCACAACCCCAAGCCCCGCCGCCGCAGCCGCCCGCTCGACCGCCGCGGCAAATCGCCGCTCTTCCGGCACCGGCCGCACCGCAATCAGAATCCGGCTGCTCGGGGGCAGCTCGGCGGCAAGCTGCCGCACCAGCCGTCCCGTGGCGGCGGCACCGGTCGCCGGCTGCTGGCGGAGTGTGAGACCGCTGAAGATCGCCCCCAGAAGCAACAGCACGATGAGCCGCCCGTAGCCGGCAGCAAGTTGGCGAAAGAATATTTTCATGGGGAACTCCGGGCGAAATGGCCCCCGCTGCCACCGGTTTCGCGATCCATCCCGCGAGACGCCGCGCTGCCCGCAGCGGGTGCCGTCACGGCTCGGACTCCGGAGCCGGTCCCGCAGCGTTCGCGGGAGCCCGAAGTTGCGGGTCGGCCTCGGCGTCCGCCTGTCGGTAGAGGCTCGTCGGAATCAGCAACTGCGGCGGGACGGCCTCGCCGCGGGACCAGCTGACAATTGCGGCGACGACCTGTCGGCCCATCCGGTCGGGAAACTGAATCGGGTCGGCATAGATCCGCCCCTCGAGGATCGCCCGCTTGCCCTCGGGCTGACCGTCGAAGCCGACGATCACCACGTCGTCGGCCCGGCCGGCCTTCTCCAGCGCCGCCCGGGCTCCGAGGGCGGCCGGGTCGTTGATGGCAAAGACACCCCGCAGGTCGGGCCAGGCTTGCAGTGCATCCTCCATCGCCTTGAAGCCGACATCCTTCGACCCGCCGCTTTCCAATTCGGTAACGATCTCGATGGTCGATCCGCCCGCGGCGTTGTGCCGGTCGATCACCCCGCGAAAGCCCTTGACCCGCAGCCGGCACGACTCCGCCTGCTTCAGGTGCAAAATGGCCACCCGGCCCCCGGCATCACCGAGGGCCTCGATCAGCGCCGCCGCCGCCTCCCGGCCGCCCCCTTCGTTGTCGGTGGCGACCTGCGTCACGATCCGCACGCCCGGCTCGTTGCAGGGAATGTCGACGGTAAAGACCGGAATGCCGGCGGCATTGGCCTCGCGGATGACCGGCACGACCGTGCGGGAGTCACAGGGCGACAGCACGATCGCCGCCGCCTTCTGGACGATGAAGTCCTTGATCTGATTCGCCTGCCGGCCGGGGTCCTTTTGGGCACTGACGACACTGACGGCGAACCGCTGCGCTGCCGCTTCGGCGGTGATCGTGTCGCCGATCACCTTGAAGAATGGATTGTCGAGGGTGAGCAGTGACACCCCGATCAGGCCGCGGGAGGTCGCGTCAGCACGTTGCGAAATGTCAGATCCACAGCCGGCAACCGCAGCGGCGAACAGGCACAACAGCGCCGTCGGCCCGGTGGGCCGGCTCTTCCAACACCCCTGGCTCATGCAAAAACCTCTTCAAGGGCCTGCCGCATCGCGGCGACGAGATCGGGGGCGGTTGCCGGTGTGAGCTCGCGGCCGGTCCAGAAGCCGACCCCAAGGACGCCCTGGCCGACGAGCATGCCAAGGCCGTCGATGGTCGGACAGCCGGCCGCGGCGGCGGCCCGCAGCAGTTTTGTCTGCGGCGGGTTGGGAATGACGTCGGCCACGACAAGATCGGGCCGCAGCGAGCCGGCCGTGACCGGCACCAGCGCCTCGGCATCTCCGAGGCCGATGCTCGTGCAGTTGACCAAAACGTCGATCTGCTCCGGCACCGCCACCGGCTCTTTCCAGGCGTGGGTCTGCACCGGTATGTCGCGGGCCGCTGTCACCAACGCGGCAACCTCGGCGGCCCGGGCTGGCGTGCGGTTGACGATGGTCAGCTCCGCCACGCCGGCCAGCACGAGTTCGACGGCGATCGCCCGGGCGGCGCCGCCTGCCCCCAGCAGCATCACCCGGGCACCCTCGGGATTCCGCACCGGCGCAAGCGATGACAGAAATCCCTTGCCGTCGGTGTTCTGCCCGATCAGCCGGCCGTCCCGATGCACGACACAGTTGACGGCGTTGATCAGCCGAGCGCTCTCGCCGAGGCTGTCGAGCAGTTCGATCACCGCCACCTTGTGCGGCATCGACAGGTTGAAGCCCCGCCAGCCCATCGCCCGGGCACCGGCGACGGCGGCCGCCAGACCCTCAGGCTGAACCTCGGCGTTGACATACCGCCAGTCGAGGCCGAGGTGCCGGTAGCCGGCCTCGAGCATCACGACGGTCGGGTTGTCGTCACAGGGCGTGGAAAAGCAGCCGGTCAGTTCGGCGCGGAAGCCGGGCATCGACATGGTCCTTTCTGATGAGCAGCCTGGCTGCATCGTCGACAGGCAAGTGGTCCGCTGCTGCGACAATGCCTGCAGCGGTCAGGCGAGAATATCGTGCAACACATGGCCGTGGACATCGGTCAGCCGCATGTCGCGGCCGCCATGCCGGAAGGTGAGCCCCTCGTGGTCGAGGCCGAGGCAGTGCAGCACGGTGGCCCAGAGGTCATAGAGCGTGGCCGGCCG
>CAZIQV010000122.1:0-6205 GCA_964541275.1 uncultured Chitinophagaceae bacterium
CGGGACTGCTGGAGCGTTTCGGCCTGCCGACGAGGCTGTTTCAGCCGGTCGTCGAACCCGGCTGCGACCTCGGCGGACTGCGGTCGGAGATTGCCTCCGAAACAGGGCTCGGCGGGGTGCGAGTTGTGCTGCCGGGAACCCATGACCCCGCCAGTGCCGTGGCGGCTGTGCCGGCTCTTGAGCCTCCTGCCGCCCGGCCTGACTGGTGCTACGTCAGCCTCGGCACCTGGGCATTGGTCGGTGCCGAACTCGACCGGCCGTTGGTGACCCCTGCGTGCCTCGCGCGGAATTTCACCAACGAGGGAGGCGTGGGAGGCACGACCCGGCTGCTGAAAAATGTGTGCGGGCTTTGGCTGGTTCAGCAGTGCCGGGCCAGTTGGCTGCGGGCGGGACAGGAATGGAGCTGGGATCAGCTCACCGCCCTTGCGGCCGAGGCTGCCCCGCTGGTGACCCTGATCGATCCCAATGACCCCTCGCTGGTTGCACCAGCCGACATGCCCGCGGCGATCCGCGACCTGGCTCGGGCCAGCGGCGAGCCGGTGCCCGACTCGACCGGGGCGGTCGTCCGGGCGGCGTTGGAAAGCGTGGCGGCGGCCATCCGCCGGACACTTGCCGAACTCGATGAACTGGTCGGCCGTCGAATCGGCCGGATTCATGTCGTCGGCGGCGGGGTGCAGAACCGCCTGCTCTGCCAGATGATCGCCGACGCCGCTGATCGCCCGGTGGTCGCCGGGCCGGTCGAAGCGACGGCGATCGGGAATCTGTTGGTGCAGCTGATGGCCCGCGAGGGAGCGGTCGATCTTCGCAGTGTCCGCAGCGTTGTCCGCGACAGCTTCGACCCGGTCACCTACGAGCCCCAGGCCGCCGCCGCCTGGCACGAGCGGCTGGGGAACTGATCGCCGGCTTACAGCAACTCGCTGGCGAGGTCGGCAAGCGGCGACCGCTCTCCCTTCTCGAGGGTGATGTGGGCATAGATCGGCTGGCCGACCATGCGGTTGATCAGATAGCTCAGCCCGTTGGAAAGGGCATCGAGGTAAGGCTGGTCGATCTGGCGAATGTCACCGGTGAAGACGATCTTGGTGCCCTCACCTGCCCGGGTGATGATCGTCTTGATTTCGTGTGGAGTGAGATTCTGGGCCTCGTCGACGATAAAAAAGATTCGTTGCAGGCTGCGGCCGCGGATATAGGCCAGCGGAGTCACGAGCAGTTTCTCTGACTCCCGCATCTCGAGAATCCGCTGGGCGGCGGGGGAGTTTTCGTGGAATTGGTGTCGGATCACGGTGAGGTTGTCGTACAGCGGCTGCATGTAGGGATCGAGCTTGTCGGAGATGTCGCCGGGGAGAAAGCCGAGGTCTCGGTTGGACAGCGGGACAACCGGGCGGGCCAGCAGGATCTGCCGATACTGCTGCCGGCACTCAAGCGCCGCGGCGAGTGCCAGCAAGGTCTTGCCGGTTCCGGCCGTGCCGGCGAGGGTCACCAGTTTGATGTCGTCGTTGAGCAGGGCGTTGAGCGCGAATGACTGCTCGGCATTGCGGGGCGTGATGCCGTAGCAGGTATTCTTCTCCACCCTGACAAAAGCGTCGTCAGCGGGCCGGTAGGTCGCCAGCACCGACTTGCTGCCATCGCGGAGGATGAAATTTTCGTGGGCGACCGGTTCGTCGACGAATGGCAATTCCGCCGCCGACACCACGCCACCATTGGCGTAAAACCGGCTGATCACGTCCGCCGGCGTTGCCTCCATCACCCGCTTGCCCATGTAGAGCTTGTCAAAGCTCTCAATCTTGTCGCTGGTGTAATCCTGCGCGGGGAGCCCCAGAGCCTTGGCCTTCATCCTGAGGTTGGTGTCCTTCGACACCAGAATCACCGGCCGGTCGGCCCGCTCCCGTTGCAGCCAGACTGCCGTGTTCAAGATGCGATGGTCGGGCGTGTTTTCCAGAAACGCCTCGGCAACCCGAGCCTGCTGCTCGTCCCCGATGATCACCCTGACCCCGCCGCGTCCCGGACCGAGCGGTGCGCCGTCGGTCGAAAGAACATCGCCGGTCAGGGCGTCGAGTTGCCGCAGAAACTGTCGCGCCTGGAAATGAATGTCCTCGTTTCCCCGCTTGAACTTGTCGAGTTCCTCAAGCACGGTGATCGGGATGGCTACATCATGCTCTTCAAAGTTCCGGATGCAGTTCGAATCGTGGAGGATGACATTCGTGTCGAGCACGAAGAGTTTCGGAGTCGCAAGCGTCATAACATGCCAGCAGGGGGGCTGGAGCGTTTCCAGCAGCGTTGAAGATCCTGCAGGCTTCCTCCTGCCGGACCGGATCACGGACGCCGGGAGTCTACCGCTCGCCGCCGCGATCCGGGAACATCAGCCGGGCGGCTGATTCGCCCGTTCACAGGCTGCTCATAGACCGAGCGGTCCGGAGATGATCCGGTCGCGGCAGCCTGCCGAGCCACTTTGTCAATCGGCAGCGGCGCCAGCGATGGTCGCTCGCGTCAACCCGCAGTCGGGACGGGTCGGGGGCGGCTTTTTCGGCGATCGCAAGATTCAAAATACCGGGGCGACGCTTTGACGTCGCCCCGGCAGCGTTGTTGACCTGACCGTCCGCGGTTCAGCCCTCAAACCGCTTCAACGCCTCGAGCACCTTGATTGCCTGATCGGCCGAGCCGAACTTCTCGGCAACCTTCTTAGCTGCCAGCAGGTCGTCGACCGAGATTGCCGACGCCGCCTTTGCCCGAGCGGTTGGTCGTTTGGCGGCCGCCGGACGTGCCGCTGCGGCCTTGCCGGCTTTCCGCCGCTTGCGGGGCCGGAAGCCCATTCGCTTCAGCACCATCGAAACCTGTGGCGAGGAAACCTCGATGCCCTGCTTGCCGAGGGCGGTAATGATCGTCACCGGCCGCGGCTTCTCCCCCTTCGCCTTCATGCTGTTGGCCACTTTCCGAATCTCTTCGGATTTATTCACTTCTTTCGCTTTCGCATCTGCCATGGTCTAAGTCACTCTTTTCTAGGCCCGAGGCCTCTGGGAAATCTTGGTGTGTCTCTGACACTCTTGAACTATAACATAACACTTTGAGTAAGCAACCTTGTAACAGACAGCGAGAGGGCCCGCCGATCGGCGGGCGAAATGGCCCCCTGCCGGAAGGGATCAACCGTCTTTGTGTGACCGGTTCCGAACGGCGACAGTTGGAAATCTTCACACCGGGAGCGAGATGCCCGGCGGATCGGGAGACGCGATTCCCGATGAATTCAGGGCGACCCCTGCCGCATGCGAGGTATCTCCCTGGCGTCCGCCCCAAAACAATGTCCGCCTGCGGCAGCGGCGTGCTTCTCGGGCTGGGGAAAAATACCCCGTCAAAGGACCCCGGCAGAGTACCCCGTCTAGGACTCGAACCTAGAACCCTCTGATTAAGAGTCAGATGCTCTAACCAATTGAGCTAACGGGGCGTTGGCGTGAACGATACCTGTCCTGCGGGATGGAAGCAAGGGGCGACCCCGCCGGCTGGCGAGTTGCTGTGACTACGACGGCTGTCTGTGGGAAAAGCCAAGCACGACCTGCTGACGCCGACAGATGTCGCGTTGAGGGAAAGCGGCCGACCGGTTACAGTTCCGAATTGATTCACCAAAACTTTTCGGAGAGATGCATGGGCCGCTACGACGGACTCAAAGGACTTGTTCTCGGAGTCGCCAACGATCACTCGATCGCCTGGTCGATCGCCAAAGAACTGCTCGCCGAGGGCGCGGCGATCGGCTTCAGTCACCTTCCAGACAAGCCGGACGACCAACGGCAGCGGAACCGCCGCCGCGTTGCCCTGCTGACCGACCCGGAGCCAAATGCCAAATTTCTGGTTCCGATGGACGTCTCCAGTGACGAGCAGATCGCCGCAGTGATGGAGAGAGCCAAGGCTGAGTTCGGTACGCTCGACTTTGTCGTTCATTCGATCGCCTTCGCCCCCCTGGCCGACCTCAAGGGCGAAACGACCAATTGCAGCCGCGAGGGCTTTCGGCTGGCGATGGAGACAAGCGCCTACAGTCTCCTGGCGGTCGGTCGGCTCGCCCGCGAGATCCTCGCCCCCGATGCTGCGGTTCTCACGCTGACGTACTTCGGCGGTGAGAAGGTGGTGCCCGGGTACAACATCATGGGGGTCTGCAAGGCGACGCTCGACGCCTGCGTGCGTTACATGGCGTATGATCTCGGGCCGCAGGGCGTGCGGGTCAACGCCATCAGTGCCGGACCACTGCGGACGCTTGCCGGCCGCGGCGCCGGAGTGGAGGAAATGCTCGGCCTCTACCAGCACATGGCCCCGCTCGGACGCAATGTGACCCACGACGAGGTGGGCAAGGCCGGGGCCTGGCTGGTCTCCCGCGATTCCCTCGGGATCACCGGGGAACTGCTCCATGTCGATGCCGGTTACAACATCATGGGGTCGCCGGGACGGCTGCTCGATCTGGTGCCGAAGGAAACCTAGTGGGAGGCCTGCCAAAGGCTGTCGCCGTCGCGGTGGTCATCGATCGTGGTCGGGTACTCGTCGGCCGCCGCCCCGCCACCGCCGTGGCGGCGGCTGGGTTCAGCGAATTTCCCGGAGGCAAACTCGAACCGGGGGAGACCGCAGCCACCGCGGCCCGCCGCGAGTGCCGCGAGGAGACGGGCCTCGAGATCGTGGTTGGCCGCCGGCTGGCGACGGCGTCGATCGCCGAGACCGGCGGGCTGATCAGCTTTTTCAGCGGCAGGCTCGAGGCCGACAGCGGTGGCCTGCCCCGGCCGCCCTTCGCCTGGCTCACTGCTGCCGAACTGGCCGCCTGCCACTTCCCACCAGCCAACGCCGCGGTCCTCAGCTGGCTGGCGGCTGAACTCGCAAGCAGGCCTCCGTCCGGGTGACTGCCGACCCCTGGTGTTCAGAGGCCTCCCGGCGGTCTGCCGGCGGACGTCTCCTCCTGGCTGCCAGCCGACGGCCGCTGATGTCTGCCGCCGCAGGATGCGGCGATCGGTGCCCTGCGAACCCTCGGCGGTTTCGGGTGTTGGCGGCGTGGACCGTTCAACGCCCGCATTCGCGGGCGGGAGCCTTGGCAGGCTTGCGCTCCGCAGAGCCGTTAGAGCACGCCGGCGAAAAACAGGCCGAGCGCCATGGTCGCAAGCAGCAGCGCGGTGGCGACGGCCAGCCAGAGCCATTGGCGGGCCGCCCGCTCGATCTGCGCTTCCTGGGCTTCGACACTTTCGGCGGGATCGGCCAGCACTGGCTCGCTGCACCTGGGGCAACGGAGTTCCCGGCCCGTCAGCCCGGCGGGAACCTGCACCGGGTGTCCGTTGGGGCAGCTGATCTCGAAGCGGTCGGCCGTGGTCGTCATGCCGCTTGCTGGCCCGCCGCCGGCTGCTTCTCGACCGCGCCGTGGTCGACCTTCAGAATCGTGTCGGCGAGCGCCAGCGTGCTCGGGCGGTGGGTGATCATGATGACCGTCCGATTCTCGACGTACCGGGCGAGTGCTTCATGGATCAGTTTTTCACTGGCCGCGTCGATCTGGCTGGTCGCTTCATCGAGCACGAGAATCTCGGCGTCACGCAGGAAGGCCCGGGCCAGGGCGATCCGCTGACGCTGGCCGCCGGAGAGCCGGAAGCCGTTCGGGCCGACCCTGGTCTTGTAGCCATCGGGAAAGTCGGCGATGAAATCGTGGGCACGCGCCTTGCGGGCCGCCGCCTCGATCTCTTCGTCGGTCGCCTCCCAGCGGCCGTACCGAATGTTGTAGTGAATCGTCTCGTTGAACAGTTCGGTCTGCTGGGTGACGATCGCAATCCGCCGTCGCAGGTCGGTCAACGCGAGGTCTGTCAGCGGTACCCCGTCGAGCAGCACCCGGCCGGCGGTCGGGTCGTAAAACCGGCAGATCAGGTTAATCAGCGTGCTCTTGCCGCCACCGTTGGGGCCGACGATCGCGACCCGTTCACCGAAGGCGAGCGTCAGGTCGACGTCTCGGAGCACCGTGTCGATGCCGTCGTAGGAGAACGACACCTTCTCAAAGCGGATTTCACGGTGGGGTGAGGCGAGCTGTTTCGGGTGAGGTTTCTCCCGGAGTTTCGACGGCATATCGAGCAGCGGATAAAGCGATTGGGCGCCGACCATGCCGACGTTGACGCCGGTAATCACGCCGGAGAGCTTTCGGACCGGGTCGGCCGCCCCGATCAGCATGCCGAAGAAGACCATGATGCCCGGCACCGTCATCGGCCGC
>CAZIQV010000123.1:0-3975 GCA_964541275.1 uncultured Chitinophagaceae bacterium
CGTTATAACTGACAGGCTGGGCGATGCACGGCCCGACAGATAAGAAGGTTGCCGCAGCAAGCTGCAGCAAGACTTTTCAACAAGACTCGGGCCGGTTCCGTCAATGTTCCGTTTGCACTTGTCTTATGCCGCCTCACTCGGGGGAGTTTGCTTTGATGTTCCTGATCCGGTTTTTTTTATCCTTCACAATCTGCGGGCTCTGGTTCGCGGTCGCGGGCATGCCGGCCGTTCCCGCCGCCGAGGCTGTCGTCCCCGCGCAACTCGACCCCCGGCCCTTCGGGCCGGACTTTCCCGGCCTCGACGGCTGGGCGACCGGCAACTGGTGGACCAAGCCATCCGCCACGCCCGAGGCAGCCAAGGCGGCCCGGCAGGCTGCCGCCAAGGCGGGGAAAAAGCGGCGGGTGCCGGCGGTCCCCTTCCGGCTCGATGTGCCCCGCGACGAGGTGATCGCCTTCGCCCTCTACACGCTTTCGGTGCCGCCGGGGGAACCCGAGCGGTCGACGCTGAAGCTCTCCGCGCAGCTCTTTCCGCTGAAGCCGGGTGAAGCCAACACCGTGCGGCTTCAGATCGATCGCGGCAACGGCTGGCAGGAGGTCGCCCGGGCGGCGGTGCACTATCCCGGCTGGGATGCGACCTTCCGCGTTGAATCCTGGGATGCCACCCAGACGGTGCCCTACCGGGTGCGGCACGGCGACACGGCGATGTTCAGCGGCACGATTCGCCCCGACCCGGTCGGCAAGCCCGAGATCGCCGTCGCCGTTCTTTCCTGCAACTCCTCGCGAACCCCGGGCCAGCGACAGGAGCTGATCAGCGGGCTGCGGGCGGCCGACCCCGATCTGCTCTTCTTCGCCGGCGACCAGACCTATCGCCACACCGAGCACACGGTCGGCTGGATCGAGTTTGGTCTGCAGTTCCGCGATGTGATCCGCGACCGGCCGACGGTCACCATTCCCGACGACCACGATGTCGGCCAGGCCAATCTCTGGGGCAACGGCGGGGGCCGGGCGACCAATCCGGCCGGCGCCAGCGGCGGCTATTTCTATCCGGCCGGCTACGTCAACATGGTCCAGCGGCAGCAGACCGCCCACCTGCCCGACCCGGTCGACCCGGCGCCGATCAAGGGAGGCATCGGCGTCTACTTCACCCGGCTGGTGGTCGGCGGCATCGACTTTGCCATCCTGGAGGATCGCAAGTTCAAGACCGGTCCCGACGGCACGATTCCCCAGATGGGCCCGCGGCCCGACCACATTGTCGATCCGGCCTACGACCGCAAGGCGATTGATCTGCCGGCGCTGCGGCTGCTGGGAAAGCGGCAGCTCGCCTGGCTCGCTGGCTGGGCTGACGACTGGCAGGGGGTGCGGGCCAAGTGCGCCCTGTCGCAGACCGCGTTTTGCGGGGCGGTCCACCTGCATGGCAACCCTGACAACCGGCTGCTGGCCGACCTCGACTGTAACGGCTGGCCCCAGGCGGGCCGCAAGGCAGCTTTGCGAATTCTCAAACGGGCCGGCGCAGTCCACCTCTGTGGCGACCAGCATCTGGCAGTCGTCGTGCAGCATGGCATCGACACCTACCGCGACGGACCGTGGGCGTTTACCTCGCCCGCTCTGGTCAACACGATCTATGGCCGCTGGTGGCATCCTGAAGACGAACAGCCCGGGCCCAACCCGGTGCCCGGCAGTCCGCTGCCCTGGACCGGCGACTACGAAGATGGCCTGGGGAATAAGATCACGATGGTCGCCTACGCCAATCCCGAGGACACCAGCGATGAGCGACAGCGGGCCGACGGCTACGGCATCACCCGCTTCAATTTTTCCGCCGAGACGGTCACCTTTGAATGCTTCCCCCGGTTTGCCACCCTTGGCGGCGACGGGAAACCAAAACAGTTCCCCGGCTGGCCGGTGACCGTGCCGCTGGCAAGCCCGCCCCGCCCCTCGCGACAGGAGACGACCCGATGAATTGCTGGTCATCACGATGCTGTTCAGTCCTGGCCCTGTTCGGCCTGGCAACCGCCGAGGCCGGTGCCGCCGAACCGGCAGCCTCGAACGACAAGCCCTGGTTTGTCTCCGAGGCGAACCTGCCGCAGGGCTATCCTGCGGCCGGGCCGGTCGATGAGGTGGTGATCAAGACCTATCCGGCCCATCGGCTGGCCCGGGTGCGGTCCGACGGCGGCACCGACGGGATGTTCTGGAAGCTGTTCAACCACATCAAACGCAACGACATCGCCATGACCGCACCGGTTGAGATGTCGTGGGGCGGGGCGAAGAAAGTTGCCGAGGCCGGCGGCAAACCGGCTGGCGAACCGAACGCGATGGCCTTTCTCTACCGCGAGCCGACCCTCGGTGCGGCCGGCGCTGACCCGGAGGATGCCAGCGTGCTGGTTGAGGATATCCCTGAGGTGAAGGTCGTTTCGATCGGCCTGCGGGGCAGCTACGGCAAGAAGACATTTCTGCGGGGCTACGACAAGCTGACCGCCTGGCTGGCGGAGCATCCGGAGTGGCAGGCGGCCGGCAGCCCGCGAACCCTCGGCTACAACAGTCCGATGGTGCCGAGCTTCATGAAGTTTTCCGAAGTGCAAATTCCAATCGCCCCGGCCGCTGGGAAGTAGCCGGCGACAAACCGTTTTTCTCTCAGGGACGCAGCGTCAAGGCTGCGGCAGCCAGAGATGCTCATCCGTTTTCAGGTTCGCTCCATCGTTTCGCTCAGCCTGCTGCTCGCCGCGCCGCTGCTGGCCCAGCAGCCACCCTACGATGTCTTTCCCGCGGTCAAGCCTCCGTATCACCGGGTTCGCTACGAGGCCGCGACCGAACCGGGCGAGCTGATCTTTCCGGTCAGCTACACGATCTGGATTCCCCCCGAGGTCAAACGGCTGCGGGGCGTCATCGTTCACCAGCACGGCTGCGGTGAGGGGTCGTGCTCGTCGGGCCTGACCGGTGCCTACGACCTCCACTGGCAGGCGTTGGCTGCCAAGCACGATTGTGCGCTGCTCGCGCCGTCGTACGAGCAGCCGCAGAAAGCCGACTGTCAGATGTGGTGCGACCCCCGCAACGGCTCGGCCGAGACCTTTCAGCGGGCCCTGGCCGAACTGGGGAAGGCGACGGGGCATCCGGAATTGGCGACTGCCCCCTGGGCCCTCTGGGGCCATAGCGGCGGCGGCCACTGGGCCGGCGGGATGACCCTGCTCTTTCCGGAACGGACAGTCGCCACCTGGCTGCGATCGGGCGTACCGCTGTTTGAGGCCAATTCCCAGCGGCCGCACATCAAGCCGCACACCCTCATCGACGCCGCGCTCGGTGTCCCGATGATGTGCAACCCCGGCACCAAGGAAGGCGTCACCGTGAAGGAGGGTCGGTTCGCCGGCGTCTGGCCCGCCAATCAGGCTTTCTTCCAGGCGGTGCGGAGCAAAGGGGGCCTGCTCGGGGTGGCGGTCGATCCACTCACCAGCCACGAGTGCGGCAACCAGCGGTATCTCGCCATCCCCTGGCTCGATGCCTGCCTGACCGCCCGGCTGCCCGAGACGCCGGGTGAATCGCTGCGGCCGATGCCGACCGACGACGTCTGGCTGGCCGAGGTGGCAGGCCACAAGGCCTGGCCCGCCTCGGAGGCTGCCGCCGAGCCCGAGACCCTCGCCTGGCTGCCCGACGGACAGATCGCCGCAGCCTGGACGCACTATGTCAGGGATACCGCGATTCCCGACGACACACCGCCGCCGAGCCCGACCGGGGTGCGAATCGAGGGTGGTCAACTCCGCTGGTCCTGCAGGGCCGACCTCCAAAGCGGTCTCGCTTTTTTCGTGATCAAGCGAAACGGCAAGCAGGTCGCCCAGCTCCCGCAAAAGCCCCAGAACCGCTTCGGTCGGCCGCTGTTTCAAAACCTGCTCTACAGCGACACGCCGACGCAGCCGCTGGCAGAGATGGCCTGGACCATCGCCGAGCCCGCAGCAGCCGATCGGTACGAAGTGATTGCGGTCAACACCGT
>CAZIQV010000123.1:4075-6180 GCA_964541275.1 uncultured Chitinophagaceae bacterium
GTACTCCACACCGCTGACCCGCTTGTGCTCAGGCCTGCTGCTCGCCGCCGCGTGCAGTCCAACTTTGTTTGCTGCAAACGCCGAGCAGTCGCAGCCGTGGCGACAGTCCCGGGAGTTGATGCCAACGGTCACTCCAGGAGCGCAGGCCGAGGAAGGCGAGCAGCCTTTCCACGTGCTTCCGGGCTATCAGGTTGAGCGGCTGTTTGTCGTGCCGCGGGAAGAACTCGGCTCGTGGGTTTCGCTGGCTACCGATCCCCAGGGTCGGCTCTATGCCAGCGACCAGCAGGGGCGGGGGCTCGTGCGGATCACGCCGGCGGCCCTCGACGGCTCGACGGAAACGACGGTCGAGAAGGTGCCGGCCGCCATCACCGGGGCCCAGGGCATGCTGTGGGCGTTTGACTGTCTCTACGTCGTCTGCAATGGCGGGACCGGCAGCGGCCTCTATCGTGTCACCGACTCCGACGGCGACGACCGGCTCGACGCGGTTGAGAAGCTGCGGGAGTTTGCCGGCGGCGGAGAGCACGGGCCTCACAACATCCTGCTCTCCCCTGATGGCACGCGGCTGTTCATCATCTGCGGCAACCACACCAACCCGCCGTTCGGGGTGAAGAACGTGACCGAGCCGCAGACGATGGCCGGCATCCGTCCCAACCAGCGGCGGGTGGAAGTGGCCGCCGACGGCAGCAGCCGACTGCCGGCCAACTGGGACGAAGACATGATCATCCCGCGGATGTGGGACGGCAACGGCCACGCCACCGGCAAGCTTGCACCCGGTGGATTCATCGTCAGCACCGACCCCGACGGCAAGCAGTGGGAACTCTGGAGCGCCGGCTACCGCAACCCCTATGACTTCGGCTTCAACGCCGACGGCGAACTCTTTGCCTATGACGCCGACATGGAGTGGGACTTCGGCATGCCCTGGTACCGCCCCACCCGGGTCAATCACGCCACCAGCGGCAGTGAACTCGGCTGGCGAAGCGGCACCGCCAAGTGGCCGGCTGGCTTCCCCGACAGCCTGCCGGCAGCGGTCGATATCGGGCCGGGCTCACCGGTCGGCGCAAGCTTCGGCTACGGCGCCAAGATTCCGGCGCGGGACCAACAGGCCTTCTTCATCTGCGACTGGACCTTCGGCACGATGTATGCCATCCGCCTGACGCCAGCCGGCTCGACCTACACCGCTGAAAAGGAAGAGTTCGTGTCGCGAAACGCCCTGCCTCTGACCGACATGACGATCGGCGGGGACGGCGCGATCTACTTTGCCGTCGGCGGGCGGGGGGGTCAGAGCGAACTGTATCGCGTGACCTACACTGGCCCCGAGCCGACCGATCCGGTCGATGCCCGCAACACCGCCGGCGCCGCCGAGCGGGCCCTGCGGCGCAAGCTTGAGGCCTTGCATGCCCCGCAGGCCGACCCGGCGGCGGCAATCGCCCTGGCCGTTGAGCATCTCGGAAACGCCGACCGGTTCATCCGCTACGCCGCCCGGATTGCGCTGGAGCACCAGCCGGTGGCCCAGTGGCAGTCAGACGTGCTCAAACAGTCCGACCCGGCGGCCCTGATCACCGGCGTGATCGGACTCGCCCGGCAGGCTGAGCCGGCCGCCCGGGACGAACTGCTCGCCGCCCTCGACCGCATCGATCCGGCCAGCCTCGATGCTGCCGGCCGGCTCGACCTGGTGCGGGCCTACGAACTGACCCTGATCCGGCTTGGTGCGCCAGCTGCCGAGGTCAAGTCGGCCATCGCGGCGAAGTTCTCGCCGCTGTTCCCCGCAGGCGACCTCGAACTCGACCGGGCCCTCTCCAGCCTGCTGGTCGCTGTTCGGGCCCCGGGCATCGTGCCAAAGCTCGTCGGGCTGCTCGGCACCCGCAACGAAGCTTCGGGCGAGACCAACCTCGCTCCGAGCGAGGCCGATCTCAAGCGGCTGCTCAAGCGGAACGACCGCTACGGGTCGGCTGTTGCCGGCACGCTCGACAATCGCACCGACCTGCTGCAGATTCACTATGCCTACGTGCTGAGAACTGTGAACGAAAAAGACCTCTGGTCGCTGGAGGATCGCAAGGGCTACTTCGCCTGGCTCGACCGGGCCCGGACCTGGACCGGCGGCAACA
>CAZIQV010000124.1:0-6115 GCA_964541275.1 uncultured Chitinophagaceae bacterium
CCACCGCTGCCACCGGACGACCTCGACGACATTCCGCCACCCGGGATCGAACTGGCCAGGAGGGAATGGAAGCTCTGGAGGGGCTACCTCTTCGACAACCCGCCGCCCGAGGACGATCCGGCGTCGCTCAAGAGCCTCGTCCGCTGCTATCAGGCAGCCGCCACCTACGCCGATGACCTCGTCGGCCGCCTGCTCGACCGCCTCGACGAGACCGGCCGTGCCGATCACACGATCATCGTGCTGTGGAGCGACCACGGCTATCATCTCGGCGACAAGCAAAGCACCGTGAAGTTCACGCTCTGGGAAAAGGCCACCCACGTCCCGCTTGTCATCGTCGCCCCGGGAGTGACCGAGCCCGGCAGCCGGATCGACACGCCGGTGAGCCTGGTCGACATCTACGCCACCATGGCTGAGTTGGCCGACCTGCCGGCGCGGCCGGGCCTCGACAGCCGCAGCCTCGTGCCGCTGCTGAAAAACCCCGCAGCCGAGCCGCCAGCCGCGGCCGTGATGACGATGGGCCGCGGCAATCATGCCCTCCGCACCGACCGCTGGCGATACATCCGCTATGCCGACGGGTCAGAGGAGCTCTACGACTGCGAGACTGACGGAATCTGGAACCACGACAACCTGCTTGTCGGACCCGAGGCCGAGACCCACCGGGCAATTGCCGACCAGCTTCGCGAAGCGCTGCCGAAAACCGCGAACTGAGGGATCATCACCGCAGTCGTCGACTCCCACAACCTGCGAATAGCACCACGCTTCAGAGCCCGAACCGCAAGCTGAGGCGGCAGACTCGATCGACAGCCTGTCGGCGGCGGTCGCGGCCTTCAGCTGTTGTCGTCCGGGTTTCGGGCCAGCATGATCCGCAGGTCGGCGACGTTGGATCCGGTGGGACCGGTTTCGATCAGGCCGGCGGCGGTCGCCAGCAGCGGATTGGCATCGCAGCGGTCGATGGCCCGGCTGAGGGCCGCCGGTTGCCGCCCCACGATCTCGGCAACTTGCCGATCGCTGAAAGCTCCGGCGGCTCTGGTCGGCCCGTCTTCTCCGTCGGTCCCGAAGCTGGCCACCAGCAAACCGGCAGGCCAGTCACCAGTGGCGTCAAGGATCTCCCGGACGGCCGCCAGCACCGTCTGCTGATTCCGCCCGCCGCTGCCGTGATCGGCCGGCACCACCACAGTTGCCTCGCCCCCCTCGATGCAGGCCCGGGGCCGGCCATCCCGCCGCGTGGCGGCCAAAAGGTCACGACCGAGGCCCGCCAGCCGCCGTCCGGTCTCATTGGCAGACTCAGCGGCAGTCGCGGTGGTTGCCGAGACCACTGCATAGCCGCAGGCTTTGACGGCGCTCGCGGCGGCGGTGACCGCCGTGGCGTTGCTGCCAAGCAGCAGGTGACCGACCCGGCAGCCCGACGAAGTAATCCAGCGGCCTGCCTCGGTTGCTGGAGTCGCAGCCGCCGCAGCCGTTCCCCCTCGGGCCGCCCGCGCGATTGCTTCGCGGTCGGCTGCCGGAATCCCGCGATGTTCGAGCACCGCTGCGAGGCTGTCGCCGCCGGCCGGCGGCAGGCAGGGTCCCGAGGCAATCGTTGCGAGGTCGTCGCCGATCACATCGGAGAGCACCAACGCCAAAAGTCGGCCGGCGGTACACACCGTGGCCAGCCCGCCGCCTTTGACCCGGCTGATCGCCCGGCGGACTCGATTGAGTTCCTCGATGTCAGCACCCGCGGCGGCGAGCTGGCTGGTGACGCGAACGATCAGTTCCAGCGAGACGCCCGCCGGCGGCGCTTCAAGCAGCGCCGAACCGCCGCCGGTGATCAGCACGATCGCCAGATCGTCGGGCCCGAGACCGCCGAGAAGCTCAAGCATCTCGGCGGTCGCAGCAACGACCTCCGGGGTCGGAAGGTTCACCGCCGGCGGGCGGGTTTCGCGAACCTCGATTCGCTGCAGCGGCAGGCTGCAGCCTGCCGGCACGCTGATCAGTCCGGTGAGGCCATGCCGCCGCAGCCGGGTGGTCCCGAGCAGGCTCTCCAACCCGGCCGCAAAGCCAGCAGCAGCCTTGCCGGCCCCGACGACGACGATCCGCCCGACATTTTTCAGCGCAAGCCGCCCGCCGCCGGCAACACGCACCGGCTGGCCGTCACACCGCAGGGTTTCGTCCGCCGGGCCCAGCGACAGTCGGTCCTGCACCAGCTGCGCAGGCGCGATTGCTGCCACGGCTGCCGCGATCATGCCGGCGAGATCCCGCCGCAGCGGCGTGGTCGCCCAGCAGGCCTCTCCGCCCGTCGCGGCGGTCACGGTCCGTCGCCCTCGGCCGGCCGCAAGGATTTTCCGTTCGGCTGGTTCTTGGGGTCGAACTGCGCCAGATCGATGCCCCCCTTGGCTTCCTCTTCAAGCAGTTTGACCCGCAGTTCCAGCCGGTCGATCCGGCGGGCGAGCAGGGCGGGCGACTCACTCTGCGGCCGTTGCCGCTGCGGCCGCGGCACCGCCGGATAGCCAAGCTGCCGTTGCAGCGCCGCGAAGAGATAGAGCGGATCCTTGCCCCGGTTGGCCCAGGCGATCCGGCCTTCTTTTTCACCAAACAGAACTGCCGGCTCGTCGCCAGAGACCGCGTCGCCGCTCCCCCGCCGCCGTTGCCGCCGCTGCCGCTCGCCGCTGCGAACGTAGACCAGTTCGGCCAGATCGACGAGGCCGACCTGCCGCGCGAGCATCGCGATCCAATCCTTCCAGTCGACGCTGAAGATGTCGTCGGCCGCGGTGGCACTGAGGCCGTGCATGTAGTCGAGCCGATTCCGGGAGAGGCATTCGAATCGATAGAAAAAAAGCCCCTGGGGGCTGGCCCCCTCGGCAAGGTAGCTCGCCTCGCGTTCCAGAATCGTCAGCGCCGTCCGCAGGTCGAACCGCCCCTCCTCATCCTCGGCCTCGGCGACAACAAACGTCTGGAAGGCCGAAAAGTAATGCCCCAGCCGTCGCATCGCGGTGGCCATCGTGCCGATCAGCCGCAGGTCGCTGACGAGGTAGTCGATCGCCAACGGCAGTTTAGTGGTGGCGAGCACCTCGTGACTGAGGCTCATCAGCGCCTCTTGCGTGGCCACGCCGTCGCGCATCCGCTCGCCGAGTGTCCGGAACAGGTAGGCCTGTTCGATGTATTCCTCGCGGTTGAGCATCTCAGAAGCCTTGCGGACGGGCGGCCGGAGGCCGTCCCGGTCGGCCCGGCCTCCCGGCAATCTATACTTGCATTCCAGAGCCCGCCATCTTCAGGAGCCCGGACGCCGAGAGCCGTCCCCAGATGCCACGATGCCGCAGCAGTTCAGTTCGATCGACGCCGCCACCGCCGCCCTGCGGGACGGCAGGATCATCATCGTCGTCGATGCCGAGGACCGGGAGAACGAGGGCGACTTCGTCTGTGCCGCCGAGCATGCCTCGCCCGAGGCGGTCAATTTCATGATCACCCACGGCCGGGGGCAGGTCTGCATGGCGGTCCTGCCCGAGGTCGCAAGCCGGCTGGAACTGCCGCTGATGGTCGAAACCAACCAGACACCGCTGGGCACCGCCTTCACCGTGCCGGTCGATCATGTGTCGGCTCGGACCGGTATCACGGCGGGCGAACGGGCTGCGGCGATCGCAGCGATCCTCGACCCGGCCAGCCGGCCGCAGGACTTCGTGCGACCGGGCCACCTCTTTCCGCTCGTCGCCAAGGAGGGGGGAGTGCTGCGGCGGGCCGGGCACACCGAGGCCACCGTCGATCTGGCCCGGCTCGCCGGCCTGCAGCCGGCGGGTGTGCTCTGCGAGATTCTCGATGCCGAGGGGAACCGGGCCGACCGGGCCGGGCTCCGGCAAATCGCCGAACAGCACGGCCTCGAAATCATTTCGATCGAAGAGCTGATCCGTCACCGCCGGGCGCGTGAAAAGCTGGTCGAACGCGTTGCCGAAGCCGCTCTGCCGACGAAGTGGGGCACCTTCCGGATCGTCGCCTATGACGTGAAGTATGAGTCGCAGCAGCCGATCGTGCTGGTGATGGGCGATGTCTCCACCGCCGCCGCCCCGCTCGTTCGGCTGCACTCGTCGTGCTTCACCGGCGATCTGCTCGACAGCCTGCGGTGCGACTGCGGCGACCAGCTGCACATGGCCCTTGAGATGATCGGCCGGGAAGGCGTCGGGGCGCTGGTCTACCTGCCGCAGGAGGGCCGCGGCATCGGGCTTGTCCAGAAGATCCGGGCCTACAGCCTGCAGGACGAGGGCCTCGACACGGTCGAAGCGAATCTGGCCCTCGGCTTCAAGGCCGATGCCCGCGATTACGGCATCGGCATTCAGTTGCTCAAGGACGTTGGTCTGACGAAGGTGCGGCTGTTGACGAACAACCCCAAGAAGACAGACGCCTTCATTTACGGCGGCTTTGATCTCGAGGTGGTTGACCAGGTGCCGATTCTGCCCCCGTCGAACGAATTCAACGCCCGCTATCTTGCCACCAAGCGGGAGAAACTCGGCCACCGGCTGCCGGAGGGACCTCCGGCGACCTCCGGCGGCCGTTGACCGGCTTCCCTCGCCCCCCGTAGCATCGGCGTCGGACGGCGGCGTGTCACCGGCGATCGCTGCGGCTCTACGGCAGCGGCGAGTCGCTGGCACCGACCACTCTCGGCAGAGGAGGCTCAACATGTGGCAGCGAGATGGACGGCAGCGGAGTGGTTGCCTCGGGCGTCTCGGCGTTGTCGGCGGCGTCGCTGGCTGGGCGGTCTTCCTGGGTGGCTGCGGACCGAGCGAGACTCCGCCGCCAGGCCCCGCCCCGGAACTGACCGCCTCGGCCGACGAGCGGAAGGATCCGCTGCCCGCCGCTGCAACCGAGGCCCCCGAGCCCTTCGACGCCCCGCCGTTGGCCGCCCTCGACGAGGAGGCCGGCTGGATCGACCGGCCTGTCCGCGACGGCCTGGTGCTGTTGCGGGAAGAGCAGGCGAAGGAACAGCTGCTGGCAACACCCGCCGCGGCACTGGATCTCAAGAATGATTCGGCCGAGACCAACCGCAAGATTCTGTCGGCCCTCGGCCGGCTGCCGGAGGACGGCCAGGCCGATCTTTCGGCCCGCGTCGAGCGGCATGTCGGGGGCGACCTCGGCAGCACCAACCCGATCATGATCAGCACCGCGGCCGAGTTCGACATCCTCGGCCTCACCGGCTTCGGGTTGTTCTCTTTCGGCCGCGACCTCGAACCGTTCGCCACCAGCGAGACGGTCGAGGTTTGGCAGACGAGTACCGACCGCATGATCGACAAGGTGGTGCTGCGAGACGACCTCCTCTGGAGCGATGGTGAGCCGATTACTGCCCACGACATCGCCTTCACCTACCGGGTGATCATGGATCCGCGGGTGCCGGTGCCCGCGGTCCGCAGCGGCACCGACCAGCTGCGGTGGGTCGAGGCCTATGACGATCGGACTGTGGTCTTCTTCCACAAAGAGGCCCTCGCGACCAACGTCTGGAACATCAACTTTCCGGTGCTGCCCAAACATATTTACGAAACAACCTGGGAGGACGACCCGACCCTGAAGGACTCGGCCGAGCATGTCCGGCTGGAGGAGTCGCCAGTCTGCGGCGGTCCCTACGAGATCATCGAGCGGAAACGGGGCCAGCAGATTGTGCTGCGGCGGCGGGACAGCTGGGCGACCGTGGGGGGGAAACAGGTCCGCGAAAAGCCCTACTTTGAAGAGATTCGGTTCCGGATCATCGAAGACCCCAACACGACGCTGCTGGCACTGAAAGCGGGTGAGATCGACGAGATGATTCTCCAGCCCGAGCAGTGGACCACCCAGACGGTCGATGAAGATTTCTACGAACGCAACACCAAGGTGACCGCCCCGGAGTGGGTCAGCTTTCACTTCGGCTGGAACATCGACACCGTCTTTTTCCGCGACCGCCGGGTCCGGCGGGCGATGAGCTATGCCTTCAACCATGACGAGATGCTCGAGAAGCTTTGTTACAGCCTCTACGAACCCTGCACGGGCGTCTTCCACCCGACCGCCTGGATGGCGTCGAAGAAAAAGCTCGAGCCCTACAAGCAGGACCTCGACAAGGCCGAGGCCCTGCTCGACGAGGCAGGCTGGATTGACCGCGACAACGACGGTGTCCGCGACAAGG
>CAZIQV010000125.1:0-6080 GCA_964541275.1 uncultured Chitinophagaceae bacterium
GTGCCGGCAAGGTTCAATTCAACGATGCTTGTCAGCTTCAACAGCGACGGCAGGGACTCGTCGGTGATCCGGGTCGCCTTGAGGTTGAGCAGCTTTAACGCGGTCAACCCCGCCAGGGCGGCCACGGTCGTGTCGTCGGTCTTGGTTTCCCAGAGATCGAGATAGGTCAACGTCGTCGCCCCGCCGAGTTGGGCGATGCCGGCCGGAGTCGCCAGCCGGCACTCGCTGATGTCGAGCCAGTCGAGCTTGGGCAACGCTGCGATAACCGCCAGGCCGGCATCGTCGAGGGAGGTGTCGCGAAGGTTGAGCCGGGAGAGGTTGTGCAGCCCGGCCAACGCGGAAATCCCCCTCCCGGTCACATCGAGGCCCCGGATCCGCAGCCGCTTGAGCCTGGGGACCTCGGCGAGCAGGGCCATGCCATCGTCGTCGATGTTGGTGTAGTCAAGCTGAAGCTGCTCAATCGTCGGCATGGCCGCAAGCACGGAGAGGCCGCGGTTGGTGATGCTGGTGCAATAATTGACGTTGAAGCTTTTCAACGGCAGGTTCGCCAATTTTTCGATTCCGGCATCGGTGACCTTGGTTTTCTCAAGTTGAATGTCGACCAGCGAGTCGATCTGCCCCAGGGCGGCCAGGCCCCGGTCGGTGACGTTGGTGTTCCGCAGGTCGATCATCCGCAACTTCAGGCCGGTCAGTCGTTCAAGTTGACTGTCGCTGACGGCAGTCCGCCGCAGCCGCAGCACCGAAAGTTCGGGGAGGGCGGCGACCGCGTCGACGACCGCATCGTCGAGGGGCCGGTCGCTGAGGTCGACCTCGACAACTGCCCCGGAACCGTTCCGTTTCAGCAGGCAGCCAGAGCCTTGCAAAATCTCCGCCGGACCGGCCTCGACCAGCCGAACAGGGCCGAAAATCAGGCCCGCGACGACAAGGACCGACCAGCCTCGGCAGACTTCCGACAGCGTCATTTGAAACTTTCAATAATGCGAGTGATACTCTCAACAACGTTGCTGAGGACCGAGCCTACTTGGCAACTCACGGTGCAACAACCGGTGTCCGGGGAGCGAGATGTTTGTGTTTCTCGACCGGGGGCCGCGTCCGGTTTACGCTCACCCGCAGGCCAACTTGGCTCCCTCAGCAGACGCTCGATTGATGACAGCGACAGCGGTTGAACAACCGAGCCGGCAATCAAGGTTCAGCCTCCCGACTTACAGCCTTCCAGCATAAGGAACTCCGCTTATGGCTTCCCGATCCTCCCGTCGTCAGTTTCTCAGTCAGACCGCCGCGCTCGGTGCTGGTGTCGGTTTCTGGTCCGGCACCGGTCCGCTGCTGCGGGCGGAAGACTCCGCCCTGCAGGGCCTCGCCGCCGCGTGCATTGGCGTCGGCGGCAAAGGGGGCAGTGACACGAGCCACATCGCCGAACAGGGTGTGAAGATCGTCGGACTCTGCGATGTCGACGGCGGCACGCTCGACAAAAAGGCGCGGGAGTTTCCCGAGGCCAGTAAGTTCACCGACTTTCGTGAGATGCTCGACGCCTTGGGAGACACCGTCGACATCGTGACGGTGAGCACGCCCGACCACACCCACGCGGCGGCGGCGGTCGAGGCGATGCGGATGAAAAAGCACATCTACTGCCAGAAGCCGCTGACCTGGTCGATCCGCGAGGCCCGACTGATGCGGGAGACCGCCGAGCAGATGGGCGTGGTGACGCAGATGGGCAACCAGGGCACGAGCGAGGACGGGCTCCGGGAGGCGGTCGAGGTGATTCGCAGCGGGGCCATCGGTGACGTGACCGAGGTTCACATCTGGTCAAACCGGCCGGTCTGGCCGCAGGGCAAGGGCCGGCCTGCCGGGGAAGATCCCGTTCCCGAAAATCTCAACTGGGACGCCTGGATCGGCCCGGCCCCGATGCGGCCGTTCAAAAAGGGCGTGTATCACGCCTTCAACTGGCGGGGTTGGGTTGATTTCGGCACCGGGGCCCTTGGCGACATGGCCTGCCACACCACCAACATGCCGATTATGGCGCTGAAACTCTTCGACGCCGCCGCCGTGACCGCTGTCAAAAACCCCGGCATCTTCGAGGGTGAGACATTTCCGGAAAGCTCCCAACTGCTCTTTGAGTTCGGGCCGCGGGACGGTCTGCCCCCCTGCCGGTTCCACTGGTACGACGGCGGGGCCCTGCCGCCGGAGTCGATCATCAGCCAGTTGCCGGAGTCGTTCCAGCAGCGGGTGGTGAAGCAGCGGGAGGGGGGCCGCAAGACCAGCGGTGCGGTGCTCGTTGGCAGCAAGGGGTTGCTGTTCTCGCCGGACGACTACGGAGCCCGCTACTTTTTGCTGCCGGAGGCCGATTTCGCCGAGTTCCAGAAGCCAGAGCAGACGCTCCCCCGGATCCCTTTCAAAGGAGGTGGCGACCAGCGGCAGAAGTGGGAGTTTGTCAGCACCATCAAGGGCGAGTACGAGCCGGGGACGATGGCCAACTTCGGCTACGCGGGGCGGCTCACGGAAACGATTCTGATCGGCAACCTCGCCCTGCGGGCCGGCGAGGGCACGCGGATCGAGTGGGACGCCGAAAATCTGCGGAGCCCGAATGTACCGGAGGTCAACCAGTACGTGAGCCGGGCCTATCGGAAAGGCTGGGAACTCAAAGGCGTCTGACACCGGCGCCGGCGGCCGTCTGGCAGGGCAGGAACCCGACCGACTTTGTGCCGCGGTGGCTTGCAACCCCTTTTTTTCCAATCAAGATAGGGCTGGCTGGTAAACTCAGCCTGTGTTGCCCGACCCCGTTTTTCGTCAAGGAGAACCAGGAATGACGAGTGTTAAGCGAACCCTCCTCGCGTTGCCGTTGGTGGCCGCCGGGCTTTGGTGCATGCCCGCGGATGCCGGCCTCTTCTGCCACCGCGGCAGGGACTGCTGCCCGCCGCCACCGAAGGTCGAGGTCTGTCTGATGATCTGCAGCCCCTGCACCGGCTGCCCGGTGCCCGTCACGCTCTGCGTGCCGGAATGCTGCATCTGCGAGACTCCGGCGATCTCGACCCGCTGCGCCTTGATTGGCAAGGGTGTCACCCGGGTTGAGTATTGCTGCTGCGGCTTCGAAGCCAAGATTCGTTGGGACCGTTGCGGCGTGCCGCATGTGGTCAAGACGAGCGAGTAGTTCCCGCAGTTGAATCCGCCGCGGATCGCCAGCGAGGAGCTGCCGGCAGGGACCTGATGACCGATCTCCCGTCCGGGGGCCGGTTTGCTGTGAACAGCGAACCGGCCCCTGCCGTGTTTACGCCCCCTGCTCCAGCCGGTTCTCAATCTGTTCGATCAGGGTTCCGGCATCATCCTCAAGTTCTGCCAACCGGTCGAAGTTCTGATCGTCGCTTGCCCGTTGGGCAAGCCAAAGAAGTTCATCGGCGTCTTCCCGGGCATGCTTCAGCCAGTCCGGGCGGGATGACACCGGCTGGTGGACGAGCCGCTGAAGCCGGTCGATGTTGGTTCGGCATAGCATCGCGAGAGCCTCCTGAATTCCTTCCATGTCTCGCTGCCGCGGGAAACCGCCAGATGAACCGCCAGCTGAACCGTTGGGGCGACCGCTGAGCAAGCCCGCGGCAGATCACGGGGCAGACGCCACACCGGTGTGACGACAGACCTGCTTTATTATTCATCGGGTATCCCTCGGCAGCGATACACACGCGCCGGTGCTGATCGCACTGCCTGTCCCGGCTTCCGCCGCCCGCTGTCCGCGGGCTGGACACTTTCTCGCAATCGCGGTGATCAGCGGCACCTCTGACGGTTCAACCGCTGCTGCTGGCGGCGGTTGCAGGCAACCCAAACAAGCCGGCCGCCACCGGATGCGCCGGTCGGCGCGAGCGGAGGCCGAACTGACTTGCGGGTGGTGCCCGCGCTGGGTGTCGATTGCCGAGCATGCCTGCCCCGGGCCGGGGGCGAAACGGCGGCCGGAGGTTTCCGTCAGCGGGTCACAGCCAGCCGTGGTCAGAGAACCAGTTGGCGGTTTGCCGGAGCCGGGCATCGAGGGGCATGGCGGGCTGGAAATCGAGCCGGCTGCGGGCCTTGGCGGCCGAACAGGCCCAACTCGGCACGGTCGCCTCGCGAATCTTGTCCCGGGAAAGGACCCCGCCGGCGGCGGTCGTCCATTCCGCGACCGCACCGATCGACCAGCCGACGGGCCGCGAAAGCGGCCAGACCAAAACCCGGCGACCGAGCGCCCGGGCAACCCGCTGGCCGAGTTGCCAGTAGGTTGGGTGCACCCGATCGTCGCAGGCAAGGTAATAGCCGCGCGGTGAGTAGTCACCGGAGGGATGCCCGTCGAGCCGCTCACCGGCCGCGGCCGCCGCCACCAAAAGTTGCACGAGGTCGTCGACATGGATCAGCGACAGCCGCGGTGTTTGAAAACCGACGACAAAATGAATCCCGCTGCGGGAGATGGTCCTGAACAGCGCCGCAATCCTGCGGTCTCGGGCACCGTAGACGATGCCGGGCTGAATGATCGTGACGGGCAGGTCGCCGGCCCGCTTCTGGAGTTCGCGTTCTCCGGCCCGTTTGCTGCGGCCGTAGTCTGAGACCGGCCGAGGGCGATCAGCCTCGTCTCGGAAGCCGCGGTCGGGCGTCGGGGGACCGGCCGCGGCGAGACTGGAGACAGCGATCACCGCCGGCGGAGAGTCCCGCGCAGCGCAGGTGTCGGCAAGCCGCGCCGTACCGTCGCCGTTGGTCCGCAGGAGATCGCCCGGTCGCCGGGCGGAAACGAGACCGGCGAGGTGAAAAACCGTGCCACAACCGATGAGTGCCCGGCGGTAGCTTTCGGGATTGTCCAAGGTGCCGGAAACCCGCACCACATTCGGCCGCAACAGGTGCGTTGCGGGAGTGGTCGGCCGGATCAGGCAGCGGACCTCACAGCCGTGCCTCAGGAGCGTTTCAACGAGGTGGGTCCCGATGAAGCCGGAAGCGCCGGTCACAAAAACCGCGCTGCCGTTCAGCGACCCCGGAGCGGAGGATACGGGCATACGAGAAATTCACGGGCTGACTCCTGGAACGGCACAGGCTGCGGCCGCGGGACGTTCTGCCCCAACGGCTCCCCAGATGCGGCGGCCCGCAAATCGATCGCGGCGGCCCGCCCGGGGAATGCCCAAAAACTGCCCGACCTCGCTGCCGGGAGACCCGGCCTCACTGCCGATGGGGTAGAATCATTCACCGGGGGCGGTTCCCGTGCAACCTGCCCCGGAATTTTTTCTGGCTCGCTCCTTCGGGGCAGCCGCAGAAGGACAAGAGCACCATGCCAAACCCAGCGACTCGGTCGAAGACTGCCGCAGCACCATCGGCCGGAACAGACTGCGGACCAGTCCTGTCGCCGCTGATGGTGACGAGCGGGTCGCCGGTCAATCGGCCTCGTTTTCTGGCGGGAACCGACCAGACCGTCGCGGCCGCAAATTCGTCAGCGGGGGCCTTCGAGAACTTTTTTCGCGGCAGTCCCGACCACCGCAGCGACAGGACTACTCCTGAACCAACTGGCCCTCGGTCGCCATTTCGCAAACGCCGATTGTGGTCTGCGGACATCCTGCGAGCAGGGCTGATCGTCGCCGGCTTCGCCGCGGCCACTGCGGCGGCAGATTTTCCCAACGCGACAGCCCGCTGGAGGACGTGCGCCGAGGTCGATCAGCCGGTGACCCACAGCGTGATGCTGCGGGATCACTTCAGCGGCGACCTGCGGCGGCGAAAGCTGGTTGGCCCCGAGGGGGTGCTTGTGGCCGCCGCCGGCGACGCCTGCCTTTGCCGCTACGCGATCGAACCGGCTCCCCCCCTCGACACGCCAGCGGGGCAGCTGAGGCTGGAGTTGCCAGGGGCAGCAGCACCGCTCGTCGTGACCGTCGGTCCTCCCCGCGCCGCCCTGCTGCCGGCCCAACTTCTCCGCGACGGTCCGCCGATGGATGACCCGGGAACGGTTGTCTTTACCGAACATCGTCTGCTTCGCATTGAAAGCGGCCCGGACGTTGCGGCTGTGTCCGTCTGCCTGCCAGTCGAATATCGACATCATTTCGAGCGGCTTACCCCCGGCGACGAGGCCGTCGGCTTCATAGTTCATCCTGTCG
>CAZIQV010000126.1:0-6078 GCA_964541275.1 uncultured Chitinophagaceae bacterium
TGATTGTCGACGGGGTCCACCTGCCCCTGCCGCTTGTCTGCACGCTGATTCAAGTCTTTGGCTGCGACCGGGTGATTGCCGTCAGCGACGCCACGGCGGCCGGCGGCATGGGGCCGGGCCGGTTCCTACTGGCGGGCCGCGATGTCGTTGTCGATGAATCGGGGGCGGCTTGGGCAGCTGACCGCTCGCATCTCGTCGGGTCGACCGTCTCGCCGGGCCGGGTTCGCCAGTTGCTCCGCGACGCGGTCGGGCTTTCGCCCGGGGATGTCGAGCGGTTGACGGTGACCAATCCGGCGAGGTTCATCGACTGACCTGTCGTGGCCGCGACTCCAACCGGCAGCCGCTGACAGGCCCCGTGCCTGCCCGGCGTCGAAAGACCCCGGCCGAACGGCTCACGGGCTCGGCCGCCGTTGCCCGAGATCGAAGCCGCTCGCGCCCGGGCCAACAGCAGCCTTTTTAGACAGGGCCTAGGCCGGCAGATGGTCGCGGAGAAACCCGACGAAATTGCCGTGGAAGAAGCCGTCGAGATCCGCGGCCGAGTAGCCGCGGGCGGCGAGCAGCCCGCCGATGCGGCCGAGGTCGGCGATGCTGTCGAGGTCGAGCGGCGTCTGCTCGGTGCCAAATCCGCCGTCGAGATCGCTGCCGATACCGACATGTCTGGCGTTGCCGGCGAGTTGGCAGATGTGGTCGATGTGGTCGCAGATCCGCTCGATTTTCAGGTCGAACTCCCGGGGACTGCTCTGGAGGTGCCGCCAGCCGGAGACCATCATGATCGCGTCGAACGCCATGCCGAAGACGCAGCCGCGGTCGAGGAGTTCGCGGATCTGCTCGTCGGTGAACTGCCGGTTCCAGTCAGCCAGCACCCGGCAGTTTGAGTGGCTGGCCCAGAGCGGGCCGGCGTAGTGATCAAGCGCATCCCGCAGGCTTTCATCGCAAAGGTGGGTGACGTCGAGAATGATCCCGAGCCGCTCCAGTTCCTTGAGCAGGTCGCGGCCCCGGGGGGTCAGCGGCCCCTCGGCGTCGGTCCCCATGCCATAAACCCCCGGGCCGTAGTGAACTGGACCGAGCGCCCGCAGGCCGTCGGCATAGGACTGCTCAAGATGGTTGAAGGTCACGATCGAGTCGGCACCTTCAAGACTGAGCACGTACCCGATCGGCAGGCCGCCGGCCGCTGCGGTTTTCGGCATGTCGTCGGCGGCGTCGAGCCAGGCTGCCAGGTGCCGGTCGAGGTCTCCGCGACAGCGGATCTGCACCAGTTCGCCGCAGGCCTCCATCTCGCGATACCAGGCGAGTTGGCCGGTGGTGTGGGCCCGGGCCTGCTCGGGGCTGAGCCAGCCGGGCATGCGAGAGAAATAGTCGACCGAGCGGGCGAGCTGGGTCGCGACACACAGGCCGACGCGACCCCGCCGCATCTCGGGAAAGCAGACGGTGTTTCGGCCGCGGAACACCTGGTCGGTCATGCCGAGTTCCCGGCGGCGGATTCGCTCCTGGGTCCACCGCAGATCGCGGTTGAAGTCGATCGCGTTGTAGGCGAGGTCGAGGTGGACGTCGCAAATCAGTTTGGGTTCGTGGGCCATGATGCGGTTCCAAGGGGGTGATCAAATCGAAATTCGGCGGTTGCGGGCGGTGACTTGCCACCGCTCGGCAGCCCGACCGTCGTAGACGGCGATCGCCTCGTCGTACAGGGCGACTGTCGGGCAGACGTGCCGGGGCAGTCCGTAGAGCACGGTGCCGACCGCGAGGTCGGCCGCCAGCGGCGTCTCGACAACGAGGTGCTCTTCACTGTGCAGCGGGAAGCGGGCCTGTTCGAGGCCGAAGATGGTGACGCGAGGCTGGGGCATCTCGCTGGCCACCGCCTTGTGGCCCAGATCGAGGCAGGCCAGGCCCGGGGCCGGTTTGCTGATGACGCGGATCAATAGCACGGCGGCGTGCAGGTAGTCGAGGTCGGGGGAAATCGTCGGCTGGCCGGCATCCCAGAGAACGGTCGTGCCGGCGCCGACTTCGACGTTGTCGTAGGCCGCCAGCAGGGACGATGTCGGCGTGCCGCCGGCGGCCAGCAACGGTACAGGGATGCCGGCCGCTTCGAGATCGGCCCGCAGTTTCCAGACCGGCGCGAAGGCCGCCGCCACCCGGCGGGCCAGTTCGCTCCGCTCGGCCGCGTGGAGATGGCCGTCGTAGGCGTGCAGGCCGCCAAAGGAGAGGCCCGCCGCTGCAGCGATGCGGTGGGCCAACCGGACCGCCTCCGGCCCCGGCGGGACTCCGGTGCGATCCATGCCGACATTGAGGTCGAGCAGGGTGTCGAGTCGCAGGCCGGCCTGGCAGGCGGCCCGATCGAGGTCGTCGATGCCGACATCGCTGTCGGTAAGAGCCCGGAACGTTGTCTGCGGAAACGCCCGCGCGAGGGCAGCGAGCCGCGGGCCGGTCGGTCCGACGGCGGGATAGGCCAGCAGGACATCGCCGGCGCCGGCCGCGGCGGCCATTTCAGCCTCGGCGACGGTCGCGGCCTTGAAGCGGCTGATGCCCTGCTGCCGGAACAGCGCCATCACCTCAGGCAGCTTGTGGGTTTTGATATGCGGCCGCAGCCGATCGGCACCACCGGCGGCGGCAGCCATCCGCCGGATGTTTTCGGCGATCCGGTCCGGGTAGACCAGCAGCGCCGGCGAGGGAATCTCGGCTTCGTTGGCGATTCGGAACCAGTCGATCATGCTCCGGGCTTTCTCGCGGCGTCGGCAGGGCCGGTTTGCGGTGAGGCCGAAACCTGTCGGTGGGAGGATACCGCGCCTGCGGGGCGACGGGGCGACTCGAGAGGACGCTGCCCCAGTTCGGTTGCAGCCGCGGCCGCGCGGGGCTGGCAAACGACGACGCCCCTCGGATCGCAGGCTGCGTCAGCCAGGACCGTGCAGCGGCCTGCAGCTCACTGCGGCACCGGCAGCGATTGCGCGGTTGCAGCCGAGGCTGGCGGCGGCTCCGGCAGGCGAGCCGAGGTGGAAGGGGCGGCGAACAGCTGTTTTGCCGCGTCGCGCGGGGTCAGTCCATCCTCGTCAACGCTGCGGTTGGCCGCCCGCATCGCCGCGACGCTGAACCGGTTGACCAGCGGCCGCAGGGCCGCGACCAGGGGCCGATTCTCGGCTGCCGCGGGCGAGAGCAACAGTACTGCATCGTAGGGAGGAAAAGCCTCCTCGGGATCGTCAAGCACCGCCAGTCCGAAGGCGTCAATTCGGCCGTCGGTCGAGAAGCCGGCGGCCAGGTCGACCTGCCCGTCGGCCACCGCTTGGTACATGAACGTCGAGTCCATGCCGACCTGCTTGATCCCCTCGAGCTGATAGAGCGAGCGGACTCGCTGCCACTCGGGCCGGCCAAAAAATTCGGGATCGCCGCCGATCCGCAACTGGTCGGCCAGCGGGGTGAGATCGGCAATGCCCTGCAGACCGCGGCCGCTGGCCTCCCCGGCCTGCACCACCAGGGCATAGGTGTTCTCAAAGCCGAGCGACCCGAGCGAGACGATGCCATAGTCGTCGTAGAGCCGGCCGGCCACCGCCACCCGCATTGCGGCCCGGCCGATCGGCTCGGGTTCCTTGAGCACCGTGCTCCAGAGGGTTCCGGTGTAATCGACATAGACGTCGACCGTGTTTTTCGCGAGGGCGTCAAAGACGATCGTGCTTCCCATATTCCCGAGTCTCTTGGCCACGCCGCCGGCGGCCTGAATCCGGTCGGCGATCAACTCCGTGAGGATCAGCTGCTCGGTGAAGCCCTTCGCGCCGATGCTGATCGTCTGGCCGGCCAGCGGCGGCGGTGCGACCGTCGGGCTGGTTGCTGCGGGGCTGCCGTTGCCCGCCGCCATGCCGGCGAACCCGGTTGCCGTCGAGCGGAACAACTGCGGGCCCAGACCGACGGCGAGCAGGCCGGCCAACGCGGCGGTCGCCCCCCAGACCAGGCCCATCCGCCGTTTCTGCAGGCTCGTTTCGATCAGCGCGATCAGCTGATCGAGCACCAGCGACAGCGTCATCGTCGCCACACAGCCAAACAACACCCGCTGCCAGTCCCGCAGTTGCAGGCCGCTGAAGATGTAGTTGCCGAGGCTCGGCGCGCCAACCGGCGTCGAGAGCGTGGCGATGCCGACGACCCAGACCGTGGCGGTGCGAATGCCGGCGAGGATCACCGGAAACGCAAGCGGCAGCTCGACCTGCAGCAGTTGCTGGGCGGGCCGCATGCCGACCGCCCGCGCCGCCTCCCTCATCGCCGGGTCGACGCCGTCGAGACCGACGATGGTGTTCCGCACAATCGGCAGGATGCTGTAGACGAGCAGGGCGACAAAGGCCGGCCGGTAGCCGATCGTGCCTCCAAGGATCGCCACCATGATCGCAAGCAGCGCAATGCTCGGCACCGTCTGAACCAGCGAGATGACCGTCATCACCGGCCCGCGGATCGTCGCAGACTTGACACAGAGGATCCCCAGCGGAACGCTGATCAAAACACCGACGAAAATTGCCGGCACCGCCAGCGAGAGGTGCCCGCCGAGCAGGTTCGGCAGTTGCTCAAACAGCAGTTGCAGCCGCGGACTCATGCGGTCTCCCCTTCCCCGGTCGCGTTGGCATGCATCAGCGACTCGATAAAGTCGCTGTGTCGCCGCGGCGTCTCGATCAACTGGGCGACGTAGTCGTCGGCTGGTTTCGTGAGCAGCTCCTGGGGCGTGCCGAGCTGCCGGAGGACGCCTTCGTGCATCACCGCAATCCGGTCGGCAAGCAGCACTGCCTCGGTCATGTCGTGGGTGACAATGACCACACTCAGCGACAGCTTTCGCTGCAGGTCGCGAAACTCGGTCTGGAGCGAGTCGCGGGTGATCGGATCGAGGGCACCGAACGGTTCATCCATCAGAATCGCCCGGGGCTCGGCGGCGAGGGCTCGGGCGAAGCCGACCCGCTGCCGCTGGCCGCCCGAAAGTTCAGCCGGCAGCCGATCGCGATAGGTTTCCGGCGGCAGGTCGACGAGTGACAGCAGTTCGTCAATTCGCGTGCGGGTCCGGTCGGCTTCCCAGCCGAGAAGCCGGGGCGTAATCGCGACGTTGTCGCCGACCGACAGGTGGGGGAACAGCCCCACGCCCTGGAAGGCATAGCCGATCGACCGCCGCAGCAACACCGGATCGACCGTGGTGACCTCGTCACCCATCACCCGAATCGACCCCGCGGTCGGCTCGATCAAGCGGTTGATCATTTTCAGCGTCGTCGTCTTGCCGCTGCCCGAGCCACCCACCAACGCCAGGACCTCGCCCTGGGCGACGCTCAGGCTGACGTCCCGCACCGCGGGCGGCTTGGCCGGGTCGTAAGCCTTGGTGACCTGCTCAAGTTCAATGGCTGGGACTGGCATCGGCTCCCGGGTCGGGGCGGAACGGGCCGCCTGGAACGCATCTCAGCAGGCGATCGGTCGCAACTGGACGAGGGCGAAGTCGCTGTTGTCGTCGGTCCAGAACCGCTCAAGCCCCAGTCCGGCTGCCGCAGCGAGACGCTCGAACTCCAGCGGCGTGTATTTGTGAGACTCCTCCATCCGAATCGGCTCGCCCGCCTCAAACTGCACGGTGGTGCCGGCGATGTCGACCGCGTGGGTCTCCCGCGCCCAGAGCCGGCTCACGATTGCGCCGACCTCTTCGTCCCAGTCGGCCCGGAAGTCAAACCGGTCGCGATCGAGGTCGGTGCCGAGCTCGCGGGAAAGCCGGTCGAGGACGTTGTAATTGAACTCGGCGGTGACGCCTTCGGCATCGTTGTAGGCCGCCTCCATCCGGGGAACCTCTTTTTTGCAATCAAAACCGACGACCACCGACCCGGCCGGCCCCGCGGCATCATTCCCCGGGCCTGCTTCCCGCAGCAGATCGGCGAACAGTTCCAGCAGCCGGCCGGCCTCGCGACGGGTGAAGTTGCCGACGGTCGATCCCGGAAAGTAGACCGCTCGCGACGAGATCTCGGCTGTCGGCGTCGGCAGCGGGTGCGGCCGGGTGAAGTCGGCCCAGACTGGAAGCACTTCGATATCATGCCGCGCCGCAATAGCAGCCGCCGCCTCAAGCAGAAAGTCGCGGCTGATGTCGAC